>JACRDX010000019.1 GCA_016212745.1 Candidatus Falkowiibacteriota bacterium
CAAAAAACCGGCTGTATAAATATCAAAAGTATAGATAATATCATTTTTTCTAGCCAAATTAAATAAAGCCAACAAAAATTGCAATTTAGTTAATACTTTGATAACTTGATAATTTCTCGCCTCTTTATCATCTTTGCCAAAAGCTAACACAGTAATGTCAATGCCGCGCACTTGCAAGTCATGAGCCATCTGCTCAATTATCCTGGCCGGCCCGCCAATATCCGGAGGAAAAATTCCTGAAGTAATAAGAACCTTCATACATTTACTAAAATAATAAAAATCATTGCGAGCCATGTGATTAGCGTAATTTGCAAAGGCCGATCGCGCCAAAGATCATCGGATGGGCCGTCATCGCTCACGCTTTTTTTCCCAATAATGTACAAATAACGAAACAAACCATATAAAACAACCGGGACAGTCAAAATCAACCACTGGCTCTGCCAAGTATTAAAAGTATACAAAGTGTAAGTAATTAAAATTGCCGGTAAAACAACCATATTCATTTGATTGAGCAAATCAGATGAATAATCGGCCAACACGCCACGGGCTATGTAATCGACGGAGAGCAATTCACTTTTTCTTTTGCCAATGGCTAAAAAAAGTGTTAGAAAAAAGGTGCACAACAATAACCATGGGGAAAAAACCACTCCAATTACTACAGCGCCGGCAATCACTCGCAAAACAAAACCAATGGCAATGCAAATAACATCAATTATAACAACGCGCTTCAACCACAAACTGTAAAATAAATTAAGAAAAATGTAACCGGCAACTGTCCAAAAAAAGATAAAATCTAATTTCCAGCTTATCAATAAAGCTACGGATAACAACAAAATTCCACAAATAGCAGCACATAGACGAGAAATTTTTGCCGAGGCAATTGGTCGATTTCTTTTTGACAGATGCTCTTGGTCGCTTTTCAAATCAATAACATCATTCAAAAGATAAACGCCGCTGGAAGCCAAACAAAACAAAACAAACGCGAATAAACTTAATCGTATTGCCGGCCAATCTGTAAACTTCTTGGCAAAAATCAACGCGGCAAAAACAAAAAAATTTTTGATCCAATGCCGCGGGCGCAAAGAAATAAATAGATATTTCAAAAACATATTTGTTTTCTGGATTCCCGCTTTCGCGGGAATGACAAATTAAAATACTCAATCGTCTTCTCTATCCCCTCCTCTAATTTTATTTTCGGCTCCCATTTTAAAACACGCTTGGCCAAAACTATATTTGGCCGACGTTGTTTCGGGTCGTCTTCCGGCAATCTTTCATAAACAACTTTGGATTTGGAACCGGTCAACTTAATAATTTTTTCCGCCAATTCTTTGATTGTAAATTCTCCCGGATTGCCTAAATTAACCGGCCCGGTAAAACTAGATGAACTTTCCATTAATTTAATCAAACCGTCAACCATGTCCACAACATAACAAAAACTGCGCGTCTGTGAACCATTGCCATAAATAGTCAATGGCCGACCTGACAATGCTTGAACAATAAAATTACTCACCACCCGCCCGTCATTTTTCGCCATTCTGGGGCCATAAGTATTAAAAATCCGCGCCACTTTTATCTCCAAGCCCCATTTGCGATGATAATCAAAGAGCAATGTCTCGGCCACTCGCTTGCCTTCATCATAACAAGCGCGCGGACCGATGGTGGAAACATTGCCGCGATACGATTCCTTTTGCGGATGCTCCATTGGGTCGCCGTAGACCTCGGAAGTGGAGGCCTGCAAAATTCTCGCTTGATGTTGTTTGGCAAAACCCAAAACATTGATGACTCCAATCGTATTGGCTTTGATGGTGCGAATGGCATTAACCTGATAATGAATTGGCGAGGCCGGACAAGCTAAATTGTAAATCTGGTCAATTTTCTCTTTAATAAAAAACGGCTCAATAATATCGTGCTGAAAAAATTTAAAATTTTTCTTTTTCAAAAGATGCTGAATATTTTTTTTAGAGCCGGTAAACAGATTGTCCAGACAAATAACTTTGTTTCCACTATCTAAAAGCCGCTTGCATAAATGCGAGCCAATAAACCCGGCCCCGCCAGTTACTAAAATTGTTTTGGTTTTTGACATAAAAATTTGCTTTTCTTGCTTAAAAAGCTTATTTTTAGTATACTTAAAAATAGCTTAAAAGTCAATCAAAAATACAAAATCCCCCTTGCGAGGGATTTGTAGGTCTTGGTATGGTTACAAGATACGGAGTTAGCACCTATTATTAGGGTATCATTATCCAAGATTTTTGTCAAGGGGATATTATCCACAGGGAGCACTGGACCCGCGGGGAATTGAACCCCGAAGACTCGGGCGCTAACTCCGAGCTTGCAACCATGCCGGGCCCAGTGCCATTGACATTATACACACAAATGAATAACATAAAAAAATCTTTATTATATATTGTCACCCAGGCCGAATGGGGCGGGGCGCAAAAGTATGTTTTTGATTTGGCCATGAATTTAACTGAAGAATTTGATATAACAGTGGCCGCTGGCGCTGATGGCTCTTCGCGTGAATTATTAGACAAACTCGCCAGCACCGGAGTCAAAAACTTCACTTTCAAACATCTCAAACGCGACATTAGCTTATGGCACGATGTTTTGGCTGTTTTTGAAATCGCCAAATTTTTGCGGCAAAACAATTTTGACATAATTCATCTTAACAGCACCAAAGCAGGAGTAATAGGCGCAATGGCGGCTTGGTTGAATAGATTCCTCGCTTTGCTCGGAATGACAAAGAGGGGTCTACAAATTTCCTACCTGTCTGGCTGGCAGGGGCTCGGAATGGCAAAAAATAAAATCATCTACACCGCCCATGGCTGGGCCTATTCGGAACCGCTCCCCTTTTACAAGCGCCGCCTGTATTTGCTAATGGAAAAAATTGCCGCGCGATTGCGCGACCGCACGATTGTTTTGTCAGAAAAAGAAAAACAGAACGCGCTCCAACATGGCACGGCTAAACCAGACGCCGTTTCAATAATCGCCAATGGCTTGGATTTGGCTAATTTACAATTTTTTACCAAAGAACAAGCCAGACAAAAATTAAATTTGGAGCAAAATCAGACAATAATCGGCACCATTGCCAATCTATACAAAACAAAAGGACTGGAGTATTTTATTGAAGCCGCCGGAATTATTAATTCCGAACACTTGGCGTTAAATTTTAAATTAATGATAATCGGCGAAGGCCCGGAATGTACAAATTTGGAATCAAAAATTAAAAATTAC
>JACRDX010000020.1 GCA_016212745.1 Candidatus Falkowiibacteriota bacterium
AGGGAGTCTTGCTTCGTAGGTTTCAAATATTGTAACAAATTTGGGAATAACGGCGGCAAGAATAAAGGTAACAATTACCACTGCTACAATTACCAATACTATCGGATAACTCATTGCTGATTTTATACGGCTTGAAATTGAAAAATACATGCGCGTTAAAATCTGTCCGAGTTGCAAAGGTCGCAGGCTGAAGCGCGAAAGTTTGGCTGTCACTGTCGCGGATTTGTCAATCGCTGATTTTACCGAAATGCCCGTTGAAACTTTATTTGAAAAAATAGAAACATTAGAATTAACAGCGCGAGAAAATCAAATAACAAGGCAATTGTTGGTTGAAATAAAAACGCGGCTGCGGTTTATAATTGATGTTGGGTTAAATTATTTGTCTTTAAGCAGAAGCGCACTGACGTTGTCCGGCGGAGAAGCTCAACGTTTGCGGCTGGCAACCCAACTGGGTGCTTCTTTATCGCAAGTGATTTATGTTTTGGACGAGCCAACAATAGGTCTGCATCCGAATGATACAGAGCAATTGATTAAAACCTTGCGGCTATTGCAGGACAAACCAAATACGGTTTTAGTTGTTGAACATGACAAAGACGTGATGATGGCTGCTGACGAAATTATTGATATTGGCCCTGGCGCTGGAATTCTTGGCGGCAAGGTGGTCGCGCAAGGAACGCCAAGCGAAATTTCAAATGATGAAAATTCTTTGACTGGCCAGTATTTGCGCGGCAAAAAGAACGTCGGCATTTTGAATAAATTGCCGCGCAAAAAACAAACGTCTTTGTTTATTAAAGGCGCCAAAGCGTTTAATCTAAAAAACATTGATGTTGAAATTCCACTTGGCCAGTTCGTTTGCGTGACAGGTGTTTCTGGTTCTGGAAAATCAACATTAATTGTTGAAATTTTGTCCAAAGCAATTAGCCAGCATTTGTACGGCGCGAAAGAATTGCCAGCTGAACATTTGTCAATCATTGGCTTGGATAAACTTAACAAGGCGATTTCAATTGACCAATCGCCAATCGGTCGCAGCCCGCGCTCTAATCCAGCGACATACACTGGCGTGTTTTCGTACATCCGCGACTTGTTCACGCAAATGCCAGAAGCGAAAATAAAAGGGTATGATGCTGGATATTTTAGTTTTAACGTGAAGGGCGGCGGCAGGTGCGAAAATTGCAAAGGCGATGGTTATGTGCGCGTGGAAATGCAATTTTTGCCAGACGTTTATGTTTTGTGCGAAGAGTGCAAGGGCAAGCGCTACAAAAAAGAAATTTTGGAAGTGCATTATAAACGAAAAAATATCGCGGATATTCTGGACATGACCGTGCAGGAAGCCAAAGAATTTTTTTCTGACATTCCGGCGATTTGCGACAAATTGAAAGTGCTTGATGAAGTCGGTCTTGGCTACATCAGCTTGGGTCAGCCGGCAAATACTTTGTCCGGCGGTGAGGCGCAGAGAATAAAATTGGCAACCGAGTTGTCGCGCTATGGCACTGGCAAAACTTTGTATATTTTGGATGAGCCGACAACCGGTTTGCATTTTGAAGATATTAATAAGTTGTTGATTGTTTTGGAAAAGCTGGTTAGCAAAGGAAACAGCGTTGTGGTGATTGAGCACAATATGGAGGTGATAAAAAACGCTGATTGGGTAATTGATTTGGGGCCGGGCGGTGGAGATAAAGGCGGAGAAGTTGTCGCGTGTGGAACGCCGCGCGATATTACGAAAAATACCAGGTCATTGACCGGCAAATTTCTGAAGAAAATTATTTAATTTCTTTTAATCGTTTGTGTTTTTTGCGCAAATATCCTAATTTCGCGCGGCGCACTTTGAAAGTTTTTTCTATCTCAACGCCAGCGATTATCGGTGAATAAATAGGAAATATTTTTTCCACTCCGATTCCGTCGGAAAGTTTACGAACCGTCATTGTCGCGTTGTTTTGTTTGCCATGTTTGCGAGCAAGAACATCGCCTTCAAAAACCTGAACGCGCTCTTTTTCTTCGCCCTTGGCATTAACTTCTTTGATAAGTTGATGCACTTTAATGTGCATGCCAGCTCTGATAGAGTCTAAAATTTCTTTTTTATTCTCTTGCTTAATAATTTTTGCCATAAAATTAGTTGCGATTGTTGTGTATGCGGGCAGGATAGCAAGCTTATTTCAAAAAGTCAATGATATACTTTTTAATTTCTTGCACTGTTTTAGATATGGCCCCTTCTTCGTTGATAACTGTAAAATCGCACATGTCAGCATAGTTTAATTCTTCTTGGACGGCTGCCCAACGTTGCGTGAATGCTTCATTGTTCATTGGTCGTTGTTTCATTCTTTTTGCCAAATTTTCGTTATTGTCCGGCAGAATAAAAATGACTTTGGCTTGCGGAAAAACAGTCCTGATTGTTTTTGCGCCTTGCACGTCAACTATCATTAGCGCGACGTTGTTGCTTTTCCAAATTTTTTCCAAATCTTCGCGGCTATTTCCATAATAGTTGTCATAAACTTCTGCGTGTTCAAAAAAATCCCCTTTATCTTTGCGATTTAAAAATTCTTCAACTTTGATGAAATTATAATCAATGCCATTTTTTTCGTTGGGACGCGGCTGTCGCGTTGTGTATGTCACAACGCGGTGCATGTTTGGCATTTGTTTTAGCAATGCCAATCCTACCGTTGTTTTTCCTACGCCAGACGGACCGGTGATGATGAACAAAGTGTTTGTCATAAATTTTTTAAATATTGCATCGCGGCTTCTTTTGTTGTTAGTTTGCCGTTTAATTGCAATTCGCGCAGTTGTTCTTTTATTTCAGCGATGCGTTTGCTTGGTTTAATGTTAAGAACGGCCATGATTTCGTCGCCAGACAGCAAATCTGTGCTACCGCGCGATTTTGTTGGAAGATGATTTTTCATTTCCTGCACGCGGGTTTTTATGTCGCGATAATTTTGATGCGTTTCCAGACCATCTTCGCGTACAGAGCAAAGCGCGTCCAGCCAAAGCAGTGTCAAAAGGTCTTGTCCGTGTTTGCCCATGTAATATTTTTCTATTGTTGTGCTTTTCATTCCTGCGATATTTCCTTGCATTGTCACCATGTGATTACGAACCAGAAAAACTATTTTGTTGGTTTCTGCTCGTGAAAGTTTTAAACGTTCGCAAGTTGTTTTTGCGATTTTCGCACCCTCAATGTCATGTCCGTAAAATCTGACAAACTGCTCGCCATTTTCTTCAACTGTCACGCGCGTTTTTGCTTTGCCAGCATCGTGTAAAAGTAGCGCCAAAATAAAATCCGGTTTAATTTTTAATTTTGGAAATTCTTTTTTGAATTCAGTTGTTTCCATTTTTTCCAAAATCAGCATTGTGTGTGTCCAAACATCGCCTTCGCTGTGCCATTTGTGCGGCTGTTCGCATCCTTTTGTTGCCAAAAGTTCGGGCATTATAAAATCTAAAGCGCGCGATTCGTCCAAAAGTTTAATTGCCAAACGCGGATTGTCCTTTAACGATTTCATTATTTCTTTGCCAATGGTTTCCGCAGGGACAATCCGCTGTTCTTTGTTATCAACCATTCGCGTGCCGTTTATTTTCGGCATTAATGTTTTTATCGCATTCCATGTTTTATCTTCAATTTTAAAATTGAAACGGCACGCGAAACGAATCGCGCGCAACATTCGCGAGTAATCTTCGTGAAATCTTTTTTCCGCGTCTCCAACGCACCTGATGATTTTGTTTGCCAAATCAGCTTGGCCATTAAACGGGTCAATCAGTTTTTGATTTTTTATATCCCACGCCATCGCATTGATTGTTATGTCCCTGCGCGATAAATCTTCTTCAATTGGCATTGCTGGATCTGCCTGCGCTTCCATGTCGCGGTATCCGCCAGTGCCAGTTGCGAAATCTTTTCGCGGCAAAGCAATGTCAATCGCGTCTTTTAATTTCGCGTTGGCTGGTAAAAATTTTAATACACCAAAATTGGCGCCAACCAAATCTACTGTGCCAAGCGTTCCCAGCGCGTTAATTAATTTTTGCAATGGAACGTTGCGGCAAACAAAATCATAATCTTTGCCTTTTGGCTTGTTTAACAAAATGTCGCGCGTCATTCCGCCGACCAAATAAAATTCTGCTTCAGGTAATTTGCTGAATATGTCATTAAACAATTTGTTAAAATCGCAGCTTTTTTCGCTGGCGAACTTTTTGGTAAACTTAGTTGCTATTTCTGGCATATTATTCATGGTACGTGTTGATTGTTGGTTGCATCGCTACATAGCTACCGACCCACGGATTCTACGGATTAACTACGGATGTATTATCCGTAGAAATCTGTAGCCTAATCCGTAGCATCCGTAGTTCTGTAGTCATGGTAGCATTTGCGTTCAAACTGGTAAATGGCGTTTTGTGATGGATTTTAATATTGCAGCAAGGTCAGCGGGTAATGCTGACTCAAATGTTTGTTGCTCGCCGCAAGGGTCAGTAAACGTTAATTTTGCCGCGTGAAGAAATGGGCGAGATATATTCAATTTTTCGTTTTGTAAAATGTCTTTTTTGTTCGCGTATTTTTTGTCGCCGACAATAGCGTGGTCAAGCGCGAAAAAGTGCACACGCAATTGATTTGTTCTGCCGGTTATTGGCAAAGCATTTACCAATGTGAAATTTCTGAATGTCTGAATTGTTTCGTAAGTTGTCAGCGATGGTTTTCCTTTGCCAGAGCCAAACGGGTGCGCTGCCATTTTGGGTTCGTCGGCTTTTCTGCTGATTTCAAAATTTATTTCGCCTTCGGATTTATCAAGTTTGCCATGAATTAACGCGATATATTCTTTTTTGATTTTTTTGTGGCGCATTTGCTCTTTGAAAAAATCAAAAGCGTTTTGCGTTTTTGCAATGAGCATTAAACCTGAAACATCGCGGTCCAGTCGGTGGATTATTCCCGGCCGGAATGTCTCATCGTCGCGCACCAAAGATTCTGTGTCAGCGATTTTCGCGATTTCAGGATATTTTTTTATGAGCCAACTAACAACAGATGGTTCGTTTTCTTTTGCAGAATGGACAATCAAGCCTGCGGGTTTTTCAATCACTAGATAATCCGCGGTTTCTTTAATTATTGCGGGTTGGGTAAGGTTGTTGGATACAGCTGATTTAACGTTCGTTGTGGGTTGTTTGCCGGCATCATTTACAACGATTTTGTCTCCAAATTTTAATACACAATTTGCTTTTTCTTGTTTGTCATTAACAAAAACAACGCTGGATTTTATTATTTTTTGAATTTGGCTACGAGTTTGCCCTAATGTTTCCGCGAGAAAAACATCCAATCGTTTTTTTTCTGCTTCCTTAAAAGTCATTCTCATATTATTCTAATTTACCATTTTTACGACAAAGATGGAAGTAGAGACGCGGCACTGCTCGCCTCGGCGAAGCGAGCCACGTCTCACGCATTTGTCCTTGGTTACAATGTAACCAAGGATTTTTTGTTTTTATTTTAAAAAGTTGTTTATATTGGAAGATTAAGATATAATGAAAAATGGTAAAAAATAATTTTACAAATATGACAAAAAACAAATTTTTTGTTATTGCCACGGTCATGACAATATTGGTGTTGGTCATTGGAGTGAATTTTGCTAACGCGGCATCATTGGCAAGCAAATTAAAAGGCCGAATTTTATTGCAGGTGGAAAGCAAGGGCGAGGCATGGTACATTTACCCGGGAAATTTTAAAAAGTATTATTTGGGAAAGCCGGCAGATGCTTTGGATGTAATGAAAAAATTGGGACTTGGCGCAAAGCATGAGACCATTATTAAATACACCGTTTTTCCAAAAGGTCTTTGGGGCAAAATTTTGTTGGATGTTGATGACATGGGCAAAGCCTATTACATTTATCCGGTGAATGGCAAAGGATATTATTTGGGAAAACCAGCAGACGCGCTTGAGGTTATGCGGACATTAGGACTTGGAATTACAAACGCGAATTTGGCGACAATAACATCGTCAGACGCGGCTGCGCCAGAAGTCAGTGTTGCGCCGGCCGATTCGTCAACAGACACCGTTGAATTGATAAAAAGCAAATATTCTTGCGCTGTTTGCAAATCAAATGAAAAATGCGTAGCTGGAAAATGCACAGCAATTGCGCTTGAGCATAAAAATGTTTGCGGAAATTTTGTCTGCGAAGAAGGTGAATCTTATGATGGAAAAGTAGCAAAATCTGTTGGCGGCACCCAATGCGCCTTGGATTGTTCAGCCCCATGCACCGGCGAATATTGCAATAGTTATGCGCAAATTGAATGCGCGTGCGATGAATACGACGCTTTGGCAGAGCGGCATGGTTGCATTGCCAGCGCGAAAAAATGCGGAAATTGCGGTGCAATGGAAAAATTGTTTGATTCAGTTTTAACTATCCAGACAGACGTTATTAAATGCTTGTCTGATTATTTTCAATATAAACCAGCGAGAGTTTTGTATAAAGTTTTTTATAATCCAGGGGAACCATGCCAATCAAAAAGCGGTTGCAAAGGAAACGAAGGTGGTGCGGCTGGGCCTGATTATATAATGTTCCCAACGATAAATGGGTTTCATCAATATGGTCAAATTTTGCCGATAAAGGCAAGTGAGGTGACGGCCGATGTGCACGAAACAACGCATTACTTTTTATATCAAATGTTGCATGGAATTCCGAGTTGGTTTCATGAGGCAATTGCCATTCAGACAAATGAGCGGTTGAATTGCGTAAGCAGTCAGCAATCTTGGGGCGACTATTATTTGTATGAAAAAGAAAAAGGCATTGGTGGCATAAATATGGCCGACGGCAATTATTTGACGTATGACTATTATCGCAAATTGAAAAAAGGACAAGTCAGTTTGAGTTCAAAAGAAAAAGAAGACCATTATCTAACAGGAACAATATTTGTCATGGGCTTAAAGGACGATTATAAATGCGGATTTAATTGTGTCAAAGATATTGTGATTAAATTGCGCGAAAAAGAACAAACCAATTGCATGTTTGGAATAGGTGAAAATTGCAGCGTGGTCAATTATGGCACAACATGGGGTATGTTCTGGCTTGGTAATGGAGACAAAGAAGGCGGTGAATTGGCGGCAAATAAATTGATAAAAGCAACAGTTGAAGAAGTTGTTGGCAAAAGCGTAGAGCCGTTGTTTGATTTGTTAAATATCAAATATTAAATATGCAAGATTTTATCAAAGATTTTGGCAAAAAGGTCGGAAAACAGGCCTTAATTAAGGGCTGGGTATATAATTTTCGCTCATCAGGCAAAATTGTTTTTTTGCAAGTGCGCGATGGTTCTGGCTTTTGTCAAGCAATTGTTGACCAAAAAGTCGTTGACGCGGAATCGTGGAAAATTGCCAGCAACATGACCATTGAAAGCTCGGTTGAAATTAAAGGCAAGGTTGCGAAGCATCCGAAAAAAGATGAATATGAATTGCAAGTTGGTTCAATAAAATTTGTTCAAAAAGCAGAAGAATATTCGATTGGGAAAAAAGAACATGGTCCGGATTTTTTGCTGAAAAATCGGCATTTGTGGCTGCGCAGCCCAAAGCAGTGGGCTATTTTGAGGATTCGCGATGAAATTATTTGGTCGCTTAGAAAATATATGCACGATAATAATTTCGTGCTGGTTGACGCTCCAATTCTGACTCGCACCGCTTGTGAAGGCACAACCGATTTATTCCATGTTGATTATTTTGGCGACGATGCCTATTTGTCGCAAAGCGGCCAGCTTTATACAGAAGCCTGCGAATATTCACTTGGTAAAACTTATTGTTTTGGCCCAACTTTTCGGGCGGAAAAATCTAAAACCAGAAAGCATTTGACCGAATTTTGGATGATTGAGCCAGAAGTACCTTTTATGGAGTTTGAGGATTTGATGGATTTTGAGGAAGATTTTTTGTGGAATGTTATTCAGAGCGTGCTAAAAAAGAAGAGGCCGGAATTGAAAATGTTGGAAAGAGACATTCAATTTTTGGAAAATATCAAAAGACCGTTTGAAAGAATTACTTATCATGAAGCCATCAAAATTCTTCAAGAGACGGGCGAGTCAACTATTAAAGTGGGCGATGATTTGGGCGCGGACGATGAAACCATTTTGACCAAAAAGTTTAATGGCCCAGTTTTTGTTCATCGTTTTCCAACCTCGCTAACCAACTTTTTTATGGAACCAGATCCGGTAAATCCGAAGCTGACTTTAAATGTGGATTTGCTGGCGCCAGAAGGTTATGGCGAGTTGATTGGCGGCGGCGCGCAAAGAAGCGTGGATTTGAATTTGATAGAGAAAAGAATAAAAGAGCAAAAGATAAAGAAAGAAGATTATCAATGGTATTTGGATTTAATCAGATTTGGAGGCATGCCGCATTGTGGATTTGGCATGGGCCTTGAGCGTTGCGTGGCGTGGCTGTGTGGCATACAACATGTCCGCGAAGCGATTCCGTTTCCACGAACGGTTAACAGAATTTATCCATAAATAATAAAGGTCGGATATCGGTTGCGGTATCGATGCTCGTATCGTTTAACGATTGGCGGTTGCCGAAACGAGCATCGAAACCACTTACCGATTACCGAAAAAATTGGATTTTATACTATGGTTCGCACATTAAACATAGATTGCTTGAACAGCGTTGGGCAAGACGTTCTGGTTAAGGGTTGGATAAAAGCGCGACGCGACATGGGCAAAATTGTTTTTTTGGACATGCGTGACCGTTCTGGTTTGTTGCAAATTGTTATTGTCCCAAAATTGTTGGATGTCGCGTCGCGCGGTTTTCTAGAAAAGTTGAAGCCAGAATTTTGTTTGTCAATTGTTGGAACAATAAATAAAAGAGAAAAACCAAATCTGAATTTGGAGACCGGCGAAGTTGAATTGTTGGCGAATCGCATTGATATTTTGGCAGAAGCAGAAGTTTTGCCATGGGAGCTTGGCGCTGAAATGAAAATGGACACGTTTTTGGACCATTTGCCATTGAATTATCGTGATGACAAAAACCGCGCGATATTCAAAATTCAGGCAGAAATAACAAAAATTTTTCGCGATTATCTTGTTGAACAAGGATTCACTGAAATCCAATTTCCCAAATTGATTAGCAGTGCCCCAGAAGGTGGTGCAAATGTTTTTACTTTGGATTATTTTGGCGCCAAAGCGTTTTTGGCGCAGAGTCCGCAGCTGTACAAACAAATTATGGTTGGCGTTTTTGAGCGGGTTTTTTGCATTGGCACTGTTTTTCGTGCGGAAAAGCACAATACAAATCGACATATTAACGAATACACCAGCTTGGATTTTGAAATGGGATTTATTGAAGACCCTCGCGATGTTCTGAAGGTTCAGCTTGATGTTTTGCGGGCAATAATAAAAAATTTGCAGGAAAAATGTTCAGCGGAATTTGAATTGTTAAAAGCAACATTTCCAAATTTGCCAGTGAATGTTCCAATTTTAAAATTGCGCGAAGCACAAGCGCTTATTAAAAAAGAATTTGGCGAAGATTGCACAAAAGAGCCGGATTTTGAGCCGCATCAAGAGCGCTGGCTTGGTGAATACGCGAAACGTACATGGAATTCTGACTTTGTCATTGTAACGCACTACCCGACTGAAAAGCGCCCGTTTTACATAATGGACGATGCTAATGATGTTGGTTTTACAAAAAGTTTTGACATTTTGTTCCGCGGATGCGAGATTGTTACTGGCGGGCAGCGGCTAAATGATTGCAGCGCGCTTGTTGAAAAAATTAAAAAGTTCGGTTTAAAATCGCAAGATTTTTCATTTTATCTTGAAGCTTTTAAATATGGAATGCCGCCGGAAGGGGGGACGGGAATGGGATTGGAGCGGCTGACTTGGCAAATGTTGGGGCTGGATAGCATAAAGCAGGCGACGTTGTTTCCGCGCGATCAGGGCAGAATTGATTTAGTGCTTGAAAAATGACCAATTAAAATTTCTACCATAATTGGTCATTGGTCATTGGTCATTGGCAATTGGTCATTATCCGCATATATGCGTTTGTCTCGATTACAACAATATATTTTGCTGCAGGCATTGTTAAGGCCAGCGCAGAAAATTAATCGTGATATTTTTTTGAATTTTTATAAAAAAGCGGGCCGTGAAATTAAGCCATCAATGCAGACAAAAATTATTACGCGCAGCTTGGAAAGGTTGATTGATAAGGAATTGATGGTTGGTTATGGAGTGCGCACGCCGCACAAGTGGTTTATCAAAGAGGTGCGATTAACGACAAAAGGAAAAGTTGAAGCAAAAAGATTGCTGGGAGAGCAAATGGCATTACCGTTTTGAAAACAATTTTCAAGGATCAAATATCAATTTACAGTTTTCATATAATTTTCAATGTTTGAAGTCTTGACAAAACAATTTACAGGGCCTTTGGATTTGCTGTTGCAATTGGTTGAAGAGCAGAAATTGGAAATTGCGAATGTTTCTTTGGCGCAGGTGACAGAGCAGTTTGTTGAGCAACTTGAAATTGTTAAAGAAAAAGAGCCGGAACTAATTCCGGATTTTCTTTCAATTGCAGCGCGTTTGATTGTTTTGAAATCGCGTGAGCTTTTGCCAGATTTTGAGGATGATGAAGAAGATGATATTGAAAAACAGTTAAAAATTTATAAAGAATTTTTAGAAGCCAGCAAAATGATTATGAAAATTGTTGCGGCTGGCAATTTTTCTTTTGGTAGGGAGCGGCCGCTGCGGCCGCTGGAAATAAAATTTTTGGCGCCGACAAACGCGACTCCGGACCCTTTAAACGCTGCGTTTTGCGCGGCGCTCCAAAAAGTCGCGCCGCGCTGGGCATTGCCAAAAATGTTTATTGACAAAGAAATTACCATGCAAGAGCAGATTGATTTGCTGCGCGACTTAGTTCAAAAGCAAAAAAAATTGGATTTTCATAAGGCGTTTGTCAGCGCGAAAAGCAAAACCGAAATAATTGTTAATTTTTTGGCGGCGCTTGAATTGTTAAAAGCAAAAATTATTGATGCAAAACAAACTCGTAATTTTTCCAGTATTATTATTCAGAAAACATAAAATATGTTAAAAACGAAAATTCAGGCAATACTTTTTGTCGCAAATAAGCCGCTGTCAGCAAAACAAATTTGGACTTTTTTGAAAAAAGAAGATGATGCTAACATTAAAGTTGAAGACGTCTTTGCTGCGTTGACAACCATTGCGGCAGAATTAAACTACGAGCAGAGCGGCGTTCATTTATTGACAAATGGCGAAGATTTTCAGCTTGTTTCCAATCCAAATTTCGGAGCGTTGGTCAAGAAATTTTTGAAACAAGATTTGACCGGCGAACTTACTCCGGCCGGCTTGGAAACATTGTCTGTGATTGCTTATCGCGGGCCTGTCAGTAAGATTGATATTGAAGAAATTCGCGGCGTGAATTGCGGGCTGATTTTGAGAAATTTGATGATTCGTGGGCTGGTGGAAGCCAGCTCTGACGAGCTGCCGGTTTATCGCGCAACAACAGATTTTGTGAAATTTTTGGGAATTAATTCGTTGGAGCAGTTGCCAGATTTTGAACGATTGCATAATATGAGCATTGGAAATGCTCCAATTAACAATTAATAAGAAAAAATATGTCTTTAGAAAATGTAGCCGCAGCTGCCAGAAAAAAAACAGAAGAGGCGCTTAAACCAAAACCCGAAAACATTGCGGCTGAAGCGCTTGAAGAGTTGGAAGAAAAAGTTGAATCCGGAGAATGGGACCCAGAAGAATTTGGCGCGACAGAAGAGGTGGAACAAAAGACAATAAATGAACGGCCAGGGCGAGTATGATTTTGAAAGCTGCGCTGATTTTTTTGTTGACAATGAGCATGGGCAGTTTGGCTGCGCAAGATATTGTTCCGTTTCAAAAAGGCGGCGCAGCTGAGCCGCAAAAAATAGTTGCGGCAAACATTGGTGTAAAAGTGACTGCCAAAAAGTTTATTGTAATTGATGTTGCTAGCGGCAAAATTTTGTTCGCCAAAAACGCGGCAGAGCAGCAGCCAATTGCCAGTATTACCAAATTGATGACATCGCTTGTTGTTTTGGAACAAAATCCAAATTGGAAAAAAGAAGTTGAAATGATTGTGGCCGACGAGACCATTGGAGCAGCGCCGCATATTTATCGCGGAGAAAAGGTCACGTTTTATGATTTGTGGAAAACAGCGCTGATTGCTTCTGACAATAACGCGATAAAAGCCATGTTGCGCGCGCTAGGTTTGAAAGAAAGTGAGTTTGTTGCGTTGATGAATGATAAGGCGCGCGAGATTGGTTTGTTGACAACTGAATTTTCCGACCCGACAGGTTTGGACGAAGGCAATAAATCTTCGGCCATAGATGTCGCAAAATTGCTTCATTATGCGTTGCAGCAAAATGGAATTCGCGAAATGGTTTTGCAACGATCGTATGAATTTAAAATACTTAACAAAAAAATAAAATCGCGCAAAATTTTTACTACCGATTTTTTGCTGGCCAGTTTTTTGAATAATCCTGCGTATGGATACGAATTGTTTGGCGGCAAAACAGGATATACCATTGAAGCGGGTTTTTGCTTGGTCGTTGAATTAGCGAAAAATGACCATCAGATAATCATTGTGGTGCTGGACAGCGCGTCGCTTGATGACAGATTTAATGATGTAAAAGTGCTGGCTGACTGGGTTTATGAAAATTATAAATGGAAATAATATGCGGATAGGCATTGATTGCCAAGGAATTTTTGATGTTAAAACAGGGCGCGGCGCAGGGATTGGCCGGTATATTTTTTATTTGACATGCGCGTTGTTGCGCCAAAAAATTTCCGAAACAAAATTTGTTTTATTTTTTGACAAGAAAGCAAGCAGGGAAACAATTGATGAATTAAAAAAATGCGGAGAATTTGATGCGATTTTTATTGGTGACAAAATTCCATTTTTTAGTCGTCATGTTTATTTTCCGTGGATTATAAAAAACAGCCGAGTTGATTTTGTCATTTTTCCGGCTAATGCAATGCCGTTTTTTTGTTTTCAGCGCAGCATGGTCGTTATTCATGATTTGGCAATATATTTGCATCCAGAGTGGTTTCCGCGACAATTTTTTGCGACAAAAATTTTGGTACCATTTAGTTTGATAAAAGCGCAAAAAATTGTCGCGGTCTCAAATAATACGAAAAATGATATTTTAAAAATTTTTCCGAATGTTGCGGATGATAAAGTTGAGGTTGTTTATCCGGGCATTTGTCTTCCCATAAAGATCGCGCCAAGTGTTGCGCCAGCGGAGAAATATATTGTCTTTGTTGGAACGTTAGAGCCGCGCAAAAATATAATTAATTTGCTGCGCGCGTTTATAAAATATGTGGACGAAACAGACGATGATATTAAATTAAAATTGGTAGGCGCGTGGGGGTGGAAAACTGACGAAATTCGCAGGGAGCTGCGCACAGCGCAAGAAAAATATCCAACCAAAATTGAATTGCTTGAATCGTTGGATGATGAAGTAAAAACAAAAATTATCGCAGGCAGCAAAGCATTGTTGTTGCCATCTTTTTACGAGGGATTTGGTTTGCCGATTATTGAGGCAATGCAGCTCGGAGCGCCCGTTGTTTGCGGAAACAATTCATCAATGAAAGAAATCGCAGGCAATGCGGCGATATTGGTTGATGTAGAAAATGTGACAGAACTTAAAGAAGCAATAAAAAAAATCCTCAGCGATAAATTATTTGTTGAAGAATTGGTGCGCAGAGGAAAAGAGGTTGTCAAGCAATTTGATTGGGACAATGCGGCAAAAGAGATTTTACAAATCAATATTTAATATTGAAATTTCCGGAGGACAAAATAATCTGGCACGGCTGCCACTTTCGCCTAGTCCGCGTGTGATAAAAAGTTGCGCGGTTGGAAATTTGAAAAGCCCTTGGTCAAACGAGCGCCCAATGTACGTTGGAATGATTGCCAATGAACCAACGAGAGGCAGCCGAATTTGTCCGCCATGCGTGTGTCCGCTCAAAATTAAATCTGCTGTTGCCGGATTTAGCAAAACAACATCTGGCGAGTGGGCGAGCAATATTTGTGGAATTTGTTTGTCTAAATTGTAAGTGGCTTTAGGATAATCGCCTTTGCCAGCGTCAGTTGAATCAAGCCCGACAAGATAAAATTTCGCGCCATGGATTGTTAAAAGTCGCGCTTCATTATTTAAAACTTGGATGCCGGTTTCCAAAAAGATTTTTTTCAAACCAGTTGTTCTGTCTTGGAATTCTGACTTATCGTCGTAATCAACATTATATTCATGATTGCCCCAAACCGCGAAAACCAATGCACTGTTGGTCATTTTTTTTATTGGCGCGAAATATTTTGCTTCATTTTCTTTTTGATGTATAAAGTCGCCGCCCAACAAGATAATGTCAGGTTTTTGCGCGCTGACTTTTTCAATTATTTTTTCCAGAAATTTTTCTTTTTTGAATGGTCCAAGATGAAAATCCGAAATAAATGCTACTTTCAGGTTTTCAACTTGTGCTGTTTTGTTAATACTGATTTTTATTTGATTAACAATTATATTTTTTGGTTCAATAAAGCTGCCATAAAAAACAATCGCACCAGTTATCCAAAAAAATAAAAGTAAAGTGATTTGCCAGTGTTTTTTCGTTATTTTTTTAAGCTTTTTAAGATTTAAAAAATGCCTTATTATGATGAATGTCATAAAAAAGGCAAATGCAAGATAACTGATAATTATGAAGTCAAAAATACAGGCCATTGATTTTATTTTTGATTTGTGTTATGCTTGTTGCGAACTTGAAGGAGAAGGAGGGAACTGAAATGGCAAGAAGCATCGTGCGGAGGTGCGGCAAGTGCGGCAAGTGGTTTAACGCGAGCAAAGTCGCGCGCGAAATGTTCAAAAGCGCCGAGGTTCAAGCGTGTTTGATCGTGTTCGGCGGTACGGTGAACGCGACTGCTGCCGTTTGCCCGCACTGCGGGCATGAAAACGAGTTGGATCCGCCAATCAAGGCGGCTACGATCGCGTGAAGTTGCGCGAGATGTTCAAAGAACGTCTCGCATTTTTTATTCCATCATTGGAAATTTCTTATTCCAACATTGAAAATTGTAAATTGAAAATTGAAAATTTTTTATGCTGGTACCAGGGGTGGGGATCGAACCCACGACCTAAGGGTTATGATTCCTTCGCTCTAACCAACTGAGCTACCCTGGCTCATCCTTTGCTCCGCTTACGCTGGAGCTACGGCGGACAAGTTCGCGGATGAAGCAAGCGATTAAATTATACCTAATTTTCAAAATATTGCAACGATGTCATATATTTGATAGTATGAAAGCGGACAGCGGCAAACTGAAGGAGGCAAAGATGACAATGCGTTTTGAATGCGGGTGCGGCAAGAGTATGCGTGTAGCAAAAGATGAGCTTGTCCGCGCGCAGACCACCCATGCAGGACGACTCGGATGTACGCCGGACGAGGTGCAGCCATTTGTTCCATGCGAATGCGGGAAACTGGCGCATCCTGAAGGAACAGAGGTGTCAGAACCTGATAGCCAGTCGTACAAATCAGGCGCGTCGTTTTCTGCTGCGCGTTTCGTTATTGATGAGCCGCGCGAATGAAGCGCTGAATTCCGCGGTGCTGGAACTGAAACATCAGTTCCAGCTTTTTTATTTGTCAAAAAATATTGAGTCGGATATAATGGTTGAAGCACAAAATGTAAAATAATGTATGGCACAGGTTATTTCTGTTGTAAATCAAAAAGGCGGAGTTGGTAAAACAACAACTGCTGTGAATCTGGCCGCCTATTTGGCAGAGCATGGCAAATTTGTTTTGCTGGTTGATTTGGATCCGCAGGCAAATGCCACATCTGGTTTGGGCGTTGAATATCAAGAACTGGAAAAAGGAATTTACGAAGCTTTGCTTGGCCAACATTCAATACACAACATTTTGCAACAAACAAGACACAATGGTTTTAAACTGGCGCCGTCAACGCCAAATTTAGCCGGCGCCAGTGTTGAGTTAGTAAATTTGGGTCGCAGAGAATATTGTTTGGCCGATGCATTATTGGGCATTAAAAGCGACTTTGATTATATTTTGATTGATTGCCCGCCGTCATTGGGTTTGTTGACTGTCAATGGTTTGGTCGCAGCAGATCATGTTTTGATTCCAGTGCAAGCTGAATATTTTGCGCTTGAAGGATTAGGACAACTTTTGAACACGATAAATTTGGTGCGGCAAAACGTGAAACCAGAACTTAATATTTTAGGCGCTGTGATTACGATGTTTGATAAACGGGTGAGGTTGTCATCGCAGGTAATGGAAGAGTTGTACAAATTTTTTCCAAATAAAATTTTCCGTTCTGTTATTCCACGTTCAGTGCGTTTGAGCGAAGCGCCGAGTCATGGATTGACAATTCATCATTATGATTCTGGTTCAACTGGCGCGAAAGCATACGAAAGATTGGCGAGAGAGGTGATAGAATTACTCGGATAATTCTAATAAATGACAAAGGACAAATTTCAAATGTCAATTCAATGACAAAATCCGAATATCAAAATTTGTCATTAGACATTTGGATTTGATTTGATATTTGATATTTGAAATTAAGAATTATTTAGTTATGTCCAAAATACTGGGTCTTGGTAGGGGGCTTGGTTCGTTGATTCCAACAAAAGTGGCCAAGGAGGCAGTTCGTGAAGAAAATAAAGACGTGGCATTCACGTCAGATGTTTTTGGCGCGCAACAAATTCCAGTTGATTTAATTGAACCAAATCCTTTTCAGCCGCGGCAGGAGTTTGACCACGAAGGTTTGGATGATTTGATTGAATCAATAAAACAGTATGGAATAATTCAGCCGCTTATTTTGAGTAGAGAAGGCGGGCGCTTTCAGCTGATTGTTGGCGAGCGCAGATGGCGCGCTGCAAAAATTGCGGGATTGAAAACTGTGCCAGCAATTATTCGCGATGCCAGCATGCAGGAAAAGCTGGAATTGGCATTGATTGAAAACATTCAGCGCAAGGATTTGAATGCCATTGAACGCGCTTTGGCATATCGCAGATTGATTGATGAATTTAATTTAACGCAAGAGCAGGCGGCAAAACGGCTTGGCAAATGTCGGCCGGCCATAACGCAGACATTGTCATTTTTAAATTTGCCAGAAGTTATGCAGAGAGCTTTAGCAGAAGAAAAAATCAGCGAGGGCCATGCGAAAGTTCTATGTGGAATAAAAGATATAGTTGAACAGCAGGAACTTTTTAAGAAAATTTTGCAATATCATTTTTCGGTGCGCGATACGGAAAACGAAAGTAGCACGAGAAATCGCAGAAAACCGCGCGAATCCTATGGGCTGGACACGGAAATGCGGCGGTGGCAGGAAGATTTGCAATCAGCATTGTCAACGCGTGTGACAATAAAAAACAAAGGCGGCGAAGGCGAACTAGCAATTAAATTTTTTTCCAAAGAAGAGCTTGAAAACATAACAAAGAAAATTTTGGCGGCGAATAAAAATGGATAATATCGGAGGGCGCGGAGTTTATGAAAAAAGTAATGATTTTGTTAATTAGCATTGCGATAGTTTTTTGTTTTAGCGGGTGCGCGAAAAAAGCAGATTTTAATTTTTATAATTTTGAAATGAGCAAGTCCGAAATCGCAAAGGCAGTAAAAGGTTGGGATATTTATACAAATGGAACGTGGAGATTTGAAATGCGATTCCCGACCGATTGGAATGTCAAAAAAGTTGATGAATGGAGCAAGGAAGTTTATTTTATACCCAAAGACAAGCAGGCGGAGTTTAACGTTGGAAATTATAAAGGCGTGATTTATATCAAGGGCGTGATGAATTTTCAGACAAAGTATGATTTGGCAAAATATATGGACAGCGTTGGCCGCAAAGAGATTTTGGGCGGAACATACCAGCAATTGCAGGTGAAGGTCGGCGGGCAGGATGCGATTTTGATAAAAAATGCGGAGGAGTTTTATAGCGTTTGGGCTGATGAATTGTTGATAAATTTAGGTGACAGAATTTTGGACATTTTTATCTACGACAAAACGCCGGATGTTCTTGCGGCGTTAAACAGCATGACTTTTTATGGTGATGTTGTTAAAGATATAGAATGAGATTGCTTCGCCGAGCCTCGCAATGACAAGGTGAAAGAGTAAAAAAAGCGCCCCCCACGAAGTTTCGTGGGGGGCTTTGCGTTGTCATCGGAATGTTTGCCCTGTGATTTTGCAGCCGACATCGCCTTTGGTCTCAGGCCACCCGTCCCGAGACATTGTCCAGTAAAAATCTTTTTCCTTGACAGGGAACCACTGGACAAGTTCCTTGCCGCCCACCTTCTCTTTTTCTGCCCACTCCGCATTCATGATGCGGAGCTTCCACTCGCCGCACTCGGCTGTGGCGGTGAAGTGGAGAACGGTGCCCGCCGGGTAGATCGGGTCACCGTTGGCAGATGTTCCCAGCGGTTGCACCGGCGGCGTGGGCTGCGGAGCAGTCGGAGCCGGCAGGCGTGTGGATGCCTGCGCTTCCACTGTTTTGTGCAGCCGCGCGAGTTCAGCGCTCACGCCGCTGCCGCACTCCTGCGCCAGCCCGATCGCCGCGAAGACCAGCCCCCCGAAGAGCACCAGTGACACGAGTCCGCCGATGTTTTCAAAGATCTGGACCACGCGGTCTGGCTGCCGACCTCCACGCGCTGCCGGCTGCCCCGGCTGGTTTGCTCCCTGTCCAGCAGGTGCAGGTTGCCTGCGGTTGGAAAACACTACGATCACGACTACCACCGCTATGGCAGTCGCAATCCCGAAACCCCACCAGCCCCAAATGGCGCTGGCGAGAATTACGGCGCCTATTGCCGCCAAAATTACTGCTACTACGTTCCGCATGTTCTTCCTCGCGTTGGTTGTTAATCCGTCTTTTTCCCTTTGCTGCCACCCTTGCCGAGCGCTTCACCGATTGCTCTCGCGATCTCAACGCCCGATGCGCCAACGGCCGCTTGCCAGTCTTTGCCTTCCAGTGCCTTGGCGCGAGCTTCGAGCGCCGCGGTTTTGACTGCCTCAACTTGCCGCAGTCTTTCCGCCTCTCCCGCGGCGACGGTTCTGTGATACTCACCGTCAGCCTCTCCGCGAGCCGCCTCGGTAGCTTTGCGTTCCTGCTCCTTCTTTCTCTCGGCCGCTTGCGCTTTTGCCTCCAGCTGCGCTTTTTTCGGGGCTTGCAGTCCAGCCTCGATCGAAGGATCTTCGAACCTGTAGTTTTCCAAGTTGAATGATACGATCGTTACTCCGAATTTGTCCATTGCCTCTGTCGTGAAGGCAGTTGTTGTTTCCTCGTCCAAGGTGCTCATGATGTTGCCCCGTTTTTTGTTGAGCGACACGTGGACGCGGAACACCTTGAGCAAGACTTCTCGCAGCAACTGCTGCAGTTTCTTGCTCACGCCGTCTGCGCCAGCCTCCTGCTCTGCAAGCAGGTATAGTTTGGCGGTATCAGAGGACGTGCTGCTCGCGAACTTCCATTCAAACGAACAGTCCACTGTCACCGGAATATTGTCGCTGGTAAAGATACTCTTTTGCTGGATGTTGTCCACGAGCATGACCTTCTCCTCCCTTTCCTCCGCGTCCTCCATCCCAGGCCACACCCAGTTGAACCCAGACGGAGCCAACCGATTAAACTCGCCCCACTTCCGAATCACCAGAAAGCGGGGGAAGCGGGGGAATTTCGCCCCCAGACTCGTTATGGCCATACCCAGAAACAGAATGCCAAGGATGTACAGCATGATAGCCTCCTATTTCTATTTTGCGTTATTGTCAACGTTCACATCCCTCGTCAAATTACGAAGGATTTTACATAAACATTATAGCATATTTTGAAAAAATAGTCAATCGGGCGATGTTGATTCTGTGGTAAATTTAGCTAGGCGCAAGCACAAAAAGCGCCCTGTCGAATGACAGGGCTTCAATAAAATTGTTTGTTGGTTATTTCGCGGCAACGGTTGTTAAACTATTTAGAATAAACGAGACTAAAACATAGGCAGAAAAGATAACGACAAGCCCGATTGCCGCCCATTTCATTGCGTTTGTTCCTTTCTGAACTTTTGTATCTGAACCAGCAGAGGTTAGCCAGAGAAATCCGCCATAGATAAATATAACCAATGCCGCAGCGCCAGTGACGCCTAAAATCGCGCGGATTATTCTGTTGATTAAAATATTTGGGTCAGTTATCCCAAGAAAATTTGGTAATTCGTAGGTTGATCCGCTGTCAGCAGGTGTTCCGCCAGGACTAGCCCCTGGTGTTCCGCCTGGTCCAATTCCCGGCGTTCCGCCGGGGCCAACGCCAGGAGTTCCGCCAGGATCAGCCGCGTCTTGGGCGTAGATGAATTGTTGCGCGGGTGCGAATATTATCAATATCAACGCAATGGCAAACAAAATCTTTTTCATATTTTTATTTTGATAGTGGCAGGAATCTTTTCCAGCCGGTTTTTTTTGTGTAATTTAAAATGTGATGCCTTGCCGTTGAAGTTTTTACAAAACTCAGCCATTTCGCGCTCGGCCCTTTTCTGTTTTTATCAAGAATAATTTTTACGATATCGCCATTTCTTAGTTTAAAATCAAGCGGCGCGATTTCATTGTTTATAAGCACTTGCCCGCATTTGTCGCCAAGCCCTGTGTGAATGTGATAAGCAAAATCAATCGGAGTTGCGCCATCTGGCAAATCTATGACATCGCCATTTGGCGTGAATACGAAAATGCGGTTTTGAAATATGTCAATTTTAATTTTTTCTAGAAAATTTTTGTCCTGCTGACTTTTCATCCATTTCACAAGGTCTTCAATCCACACGATTTTTTTATCGCTTGTTGGAACGGTTTCTTTGTATTTCCAATGGCTGGCAATACCCAATTCTGCTTGCTCATCCATTTCCATCGTGCGGATTTGAAATTCTATGATTTCGCCGTTTTCTCCAAAAACGGTTGTGTGCAGAGATTGATAGCCATTAGGTTTTGGCTGAGCAATATAGTCCTTGATTCTGCCTTTTACAGGTTTCCAAAGTGCGTGAATAATTCCAACGACAGCATAGCAAGCTGAAATATCGTCCACAATTATTCGCGCGGCAATGATATCATATATTTGGTTGATATTTTTGTCATACTTTAAAAGTTTGCGATATAAACTGTAATATCTTTTTTTCCGACCAAATATGTTTTTGATTTTTATGTTTTCTTTTTTCAGTGCTTTTTGCGCCAGTTCAAGCATTCTGTCCAATGTCTGCTCTTTTTTCGGCGCGCGTTGTTTGAATAATTGGTCCACCCATTGATATTGTTCTGCATAGGCATATTTGAACGCGGCATCTTCTAATCTGCCTTGCAAATCTCCCATGCCAAGTCTGTTCGCGATTGGCGCGTATATTTCCAAAGTCTCCAAGGCGATTCTTTTTTGTTTGTTTGCTGGCAGTACGAACAATGTCTGTAAATTATCCAGCCTGTCAGCGAATTTTATGATGATAACGCGGACATCATCTGCCATTGCCACGAACATTTTGCGCAAATTTTCCACATAGCGATTTATGCCGCGATATTTTACATGACCGACCTTGGTGATGCCCTCTACCATGTCAGCGATATCAGCGCCAAATTCCTTTTTTATATCATTGAGCGTGAATTTTGTTTCTTCTGGGACGTCGTGTAAAAGGCCCGCCATTATAATTGGCAGCGGCAGTTTTGATTCGGCCAAAATTTCCGCAGTGCCAAGCGGATGTTGAATGTATTCTGTGCCAGATGCTCTTTTCTGGTTTTGGTGCGCCAATTCAGCAAAAGCATAAGCGCGCTCAACTTCGTTCAATTGGGCTTGCGGCGCATTAGGATAGTTGGTCGTGATAATTGATAATAGTTTTGTGAGTGAGTGCATGTGATAATTATACAATTACGTTGATTGATTTTCAATAAATTTTTCAATCTGCTTGCGCGCAAATGGTGTTTTTGCAAAATTTAGCCATTCTGGTTTTGGACCGATTTGTTTTTCGTCAATAACAATTTCAATAACATCGCCGGTATTGATTTTCATGTTTAGTGGAACAGGAACACCGTTTAGTTTTGCGCTTGACATTTTGTTTCCCAGCTCGGTGTGGACAGCATAGGCAAAATCAACTGGCGTCGCGCCTTCTGGAAGGTCAATGATATCTCCCTTTGGAGTGTATGTGTAAATTTTTTTTATTAATAATTTGGTACTTACGTTTTCTAAAAATTCTTCTGGCGTGGCGTAATATTGTTGTTGGTCAATCAGTTCGCGAATCCATAGCGGGGTTTTTTCTGGCTGATTTTTGTAGTACCAATGGGACGCTATTCCGTATTTTGCTTCCTCGTCCATTTCTCTGGTGCGGATTTGAAATTCTGTCATGCGGCTATTCAATCCAAATACGACTGTGTGTAGCGCGCGGTATCCGTTTTCTTTGGGCGTTGAGATATAATCTTTGAATCTGCGATTTTTGGGTTTCCAAATTCCGTGGATAATGCCCAAAACGCGATAGCACTCGTCAACGTTGTTTACAATAATACGCAAAGCAAAAACATCGCAGATTTCATCAAATGGTTTATTTTTATTTTTCATTTTGAGGTGAATGCTGTAAAAATGCTTGAAGCGGCCGTTTATTTCTGCGGTTATGCCAAGAGCGCGGCATGCTTTTTGAACAATTTGGGCTGTTTTGTAGATGTATTTTTCTCTGTTTTTGCGTTCGTCAACATTAAAGTGTTTTTCTATTTTCGCGTATTCTTGCGGCATCAGATATTTGAAAGCATAGTCTTCCAGCTGCCAGCGCAAGCGCCAGATACCGAGCAGGTCAGCAATGTGCGCGAAAACATCAAGAGCTTCTTTTGCCGCTTCTTCACGTTTGTGCTGCGGAATGGCGTCTATGTTTTTGACAATATCAAGAAGCGAGCACAGTTTTATTAAAATTACGCGCGGGTCTTTGGCAAACGCTATCAACATTTGGCGCAAATCTTCTACATGGCGGGCCGTTTTCAGTGGTTTGAGGTTGGAAATTTTTTGATAATTTTCCAGCATTTCTGCAATTTCCTGTCCAAATTCCTGTTTGATTGTCACGACGTTCGCGACGTTATAGATTGGTGATAGCAAATTATGTAAAAAGCCAGCTGCCACGACTTGCACCGTTAGTTTCATTTCTGCCAGATAGTAGGCCGTGGCTGAGAAATGGCGAAAATCTAAGTTGTGGTCAGCTGCCATTTTTTTAGCGAAACAATGGGCTTTTGTCAACAAATAAATGTCCGCAGCGCACGCGTGTTTTATTTTGTTTAATGCGTCAGGCGCAGTTTCAGCGAAATTAAAAAGAAGTCCGGCTGCTATGATTTCTGGGCGAGGATCAATTTCTATTAACGCGCTTGCGATGTTTAATGTTTCGGAGAGGATGCGTTTTCTGTCGCGCACAGGCAATTCTTTTAGCTGTTTTTTGAGAAAAGAATAAGACGCTTCAATGCTTTTATCATTAAAATCGGGCCGTTTTTCTTTAATGCCGTTTAGTAGCTCTTTTATTTTGCTTGATTCAAACATAGTATCTATTTTTAATTTACAGGTTTTTTGCGTGAAAAGCAAGGCCGCGTTTGACATTTTAAAAACAGTAGCGTATAATGACAATGTTGGTAATAGGGCGAAAGCCCGAGTAACACAGAGGAGACCGCTGGCTTATGTCGCGGTCTCTTTCTGTTATATCAAAAAAGCAGCTGCCGCGGATTGACCCAAATAACACTGTTGGTAATAGGGTATCACGCGGCAACCGCACTTGTAGTATATCAAAGAATTTTCAATTTTCAAGTTCTAATTTTCAATTTTGGTTTCAACTGGTTTTTCCCAAGAGACAAAGTTGCATTTGGGATATTCAGAACAGCCATAGAAAAATTTATGTTTTCCACGGCGCCGCACAACTTTTCCAACTCCACATTCAGGGCAAATTATGCCAGTATCATTATTTTCCTTTTTAATATATTTGCATTTTGGATAATTTGAGCAGCCGATAAACGCGCCGTATTTTCCATGTTTGTTAACAAGCGGGGAGCCGCAGTCCGGACATTTTTCTTCTAGTAATCCATTAACAGCTTCGCTGTTATTTGCGCTGGCCCGTTGAATTTCTTCAATGTGCAAAGTATTTTTACATGTTGGATAGTTTGAGCAGGCGAAAAACTTTCCATACCTGCCAATTTTTATAATCATTAGGCTGCCGCACTTTTCGCAAACTTTGTCTGTTTTTTCTTCGGTAATATCTTTTTTGGAAAGTTCAGAATCTTTTTTCTTAAGATTTGCGATGAACGGTTCGTAAAAGTTTTTAATCATTGGCTGCCATTTTTTTTGGCCAATCGCAATTTTATCAAGGTCATCTTCCATGTCTGCGGTAAATTTATAATCAACGATATTGCTGAAATGCTCAGTTAAGACGTCGGTGACTGTGAATGCAATGGGCGTTGGTTTTAATTTTTTTTCTTCTTTTTCAACATAACCGCGCACTTGGATTGTCGCGAGAGTAGGCGCGTAAGTTGACGGTCTGCCAATGCCAAATTCTTCCAGCGCCTTGATAAGCGTTGCTTCAGTATAGCGCGCGGGAGGTTGAGTAAAATGTTGTTCTGGATTTAATTTTTGCAAATCAACTTTGTCTTTTTCAACGAGATTTGGCAACAATACTATGTCATCTGTTTTTTCTTGTCGTAATTTGCAGTGCAGCAAAACTTTTATATAACCATCAAAAACCAATGTTGATCCAGTTGCTTTAAAACTAAATTCATCTGCTGGATCGTTTATCTGGATTGATTTGTTTGCGAATTTTGCGGCTGACATTTGGCTGGCAATTGCGCGCGCCCATATCAACGTGTAAAGTTTTAATTGGTTGCGCTCCAGCGCCGTTGCTAATGACGCTGGCGTTCGTTCAACGTGCGTTGGTCTGATGGCTTCATGCGCTTCTTGCGCGTTTTTAGATTTTGTTTTAAAGGCGCGCGCCTTTGTTGGTAAATATTGCGTTCCAAAATTATTTTGTATATGTTCGCGAGCGCCATCAAGAAATTGCGAAGACAAATTTACTGAATCGGTTCGCATGTAGGTGATTAAACCAACAGATCCTTCGCCCGGAATTTCTACACCTTCATATAACATTTGCGCGAGCTGCATTGTTTGTTTTGCGGAAAATCCAAAAACATTGTTTGCCGCTTGCTGCAATGTTGATGTCACTAGCGGCGGAAGCGGCTGCTTGATTTTTTCGCTTTGTTCTATTTGTTTGACAAAATATTGTTTGGTTTTTATTGCTTCAACCAATTTATCCGCAGCCTCTTTATTCGTTATTTCCAGTTTTTTTAAGAGTTTGTTATTTACAGCGTGAAGTTTTGCCGGAAATTCATCAGCGTCTTTTTTGAAAACGCCTTCAATTGTCCAGTATTCGTCTTGTTTAAAATTTTGGATTTCGCGCTCGCGTTCAACAACCAACCTAACGGCGACTGATTGCACGCGGCCAGCTGATAATTTTTTTGCGACTTTACGCCAAAGAAAAGGTGACAGTTTATAGCCAACCAACCTGTCCAAAACGCGGCGGGCTTGCTGGCTATCAACTAAATTTAAATCAATGTCGCGTGGATTTTTTAGCGCTTCGTCAATAGCGTGTTTTGTGATTTCGTGAAAAGCAATGCGTTGGTATTTTTTGGGTTTTAAAATTTCCAGCAAATGCCATGCAATTGCTTCTCCTTCACGGTCCTCGTCAGATGCGAACAAAACATTGTCAGCTTGTTTTGCTAATTTTCTCAAAAGGTCAACGCGCTTTTTTGCTTTTGGCGTTATCACATATTGGGGTTCAAA
Organism: Candidatus Falkowiibacteriota bacterium; assembly: GCA_016212745.1. Classification (GTDB taxonomy): domain Bacteria; phylum Patescibacteriota; class Patescibacteriia; order UBA11705; family JACRDX01; genus JACRDX01. The sequence goes on from JACRDX010000020.1 coordinate 25,733, forward strand.
GTTGTTTTCAATGTCAATTCCAATTGTTCGTTCTGGCAAATCGCGCACATGACCAAAAGAAGACTCCACCTTGAAGTCTTTGCTAAGAAATTTTGAAATTGTTTTTGCTTTTGTCGGAGATTCGACAATGACAAGTTGGGACATAATTATTTAAATAACGTTTTGTTTTTTATCATATAGTTTTCGGAAATCCAATTTTCGCGCAAATCAGAGCATAGATAAAATGAACCAATAATTAATATGACATCGTCTTTTGTAGCAGATGCTAATGCTTTTTGCAAGGCGTCTTGCGGGTCCAAGAAAAATTTTGGGCATTTTATGCCGAGTTGTTTCGCTGTTTTTGCGATGTCGCTCGGCCATGTCACTTTTCGTGACGCGTCAAGAAATCTTGTCGGATAAATTGTGGCGTTGAAACGTTGGAAAGGGGTTAAACAATCCCGCACCGGTTTTTGATTTGTCAGCGCGAATATTAAATGTATTTTGGGGCTTGTCCTTCGTAGCATTGGCGAAGAAGGATTTTCTAGATATTGTGTTAGTTTGTTTGCGCAAAATTTTAGTTTGTCTGGATTGTGCGCGCCGTCAATTATTACAACTGGTTTTTGTTGGACAATTTCAAAGCGGCAGGGGAGTTTGGCTGATGTCAAGCCCGCGTTGATTGCTTTGTCTGAAATTTTGAAAAATTTTGCTACCGCGATTGCCAGCGCTTCATTTGGTTGTTCAGAAGAAACAACTTCCATCGCGGATTTTTTTTCTTTGCAAATTTTTTCAAAAACTTTCAGCACAGAAGGTTGCTCCGCGGTGGTGATTAAATGTCCGCGCGGTCGAATGATTCCGCCTTTTTCAAAAGCAATTTTTTCAACGGTATCGCCAAGAATTTGCGTGTGGTCCAAGCCGATATTTGTGATGACTTGCAGAATCGTTTTTCCAACCGCATTGGTTCCGTCATATCTGCCGCCGCAGCCAGTTTCCAAAACAACATATTCGCAGTTTTTCTTTTTAAAATAAAAAAGAACGATTAATATGAATGCTTCAAAAAAGCTTGGCGTGTCATAAGTTGCCAGGCATTTTTCTAAAAATGGTTTTGCTTGGTCAACAACATCGGCGAATTCTTTTGGCGTAATCATTTTTCCGTTAATCTGGATTTTTTCCAACGGAATGGCAGCGTATGGCGAAACGTGCACGCCAGTTTTATGGCCGGCCTTCCAAAGAATTTGGTGAATCAGAGTTGTCACAGTTCCTTTGCCAGCAGTGCCTGCGACGTGGATTATTTTCATTCCTTTGTCAGGATTGCCAGCCAGTTTTAACAAATGTTTCATTCTGTTGAAGTGATGGTCAGGGTCAGATGTGCCAGCATGAAAATCAATATTTGTCATGTTTGGCAATGATTCTAAAAATCTGACGGCGTGTTTGTAGCGTTGCAAATCAATTGTTTTAAAAGATTTCATATTCCATGTTTCCGCGGTTTTTAATCAATTTATTCATTTCCATTATTATTAAATTAGCATTTATTGTTGAAATGGGCAAGTTTGTGGACTTGGAAAGTTGATTAATGTGCATGAAGCCATGCGTTAACGCAGTTAAGATTTGTACTTGTTCTTTTGTCAAATTAAGGGGTGTTGACCGTTGCGTTGATGGAAGTTTGTTGCTCAATTTCAAAATATCCAAAATGTCTTGCGCTGATGTTGTTAAATAAGCGCCTTGTTTTATCAAGCCATTTGTTCCTTGCGAAAACGGGCAGTCAATGTTTCCTGGAATGGCAAAAACTTCGCGATTTTGTTCGGTTGCAAAAAATGCGGTGATCAGTGCGCCGGATTTTTGGCCGGCTTCAATTACTAAGGTGGCATTGGAAAGTCCGGAAATAATGCGGTTGCGAGCAGGAAAGTGTTCGCGCAAAGCTGGCATTTTTGGCGCGTATTCTGAAAAAATGGCGCCGCCAGCAGATAAAATTTGCTCGGCCAGTTTTGCGTTTTGTCGCGGATAAATGCTACTCAATCCGCCCCCAAGTACGGCGATTGTATGTCCATTATTTTTCAAACAAAGTGAGTGCGCGAAGGCGTCTGCGCCGAGCGCCAAACCGCTTATGATTGAAAAATTATTTGCGACCAGCGTTGGAACAATTTGTTTCAACGCTCGTTCGCCATAGCTTGTTAATCTTCGCGTGCCAACAATCGCGATGGCCACTTGTTGGTTGCATTTTGTTAAGTCGCCTTTATAAAAAATCGCTGCTGGCGGGGCAGATATTTGTTTTAACAATGGAGGAAATTGTTTGTCAGAAAAAGTGACGAGCTGAATGTTGTGTTTTAGCATTGTTTCCAATTCTGCGTCAGGATTTATTTTGGGTCTGCGCTCATTTAGTTTGTCAATAAAACAGTCGCTGAATTTTAATTTGCGATAGTTGCTGGCTGGCGCGCGCCATGCGTTTTCCAAGGTTTTGAAACAACGCAAAAGTTTGCCGATTGTTTTGTGACCAATATCGGGTATTTGCAAAAACGCGGTCCAATGTTTTAGTTCGTTATGGGACATAGCTACGGAACTACGGATTCTACAGATTGGGCTACGGATGTTAATAAATGTTGGCAATTCTAGCAATTTTTACTTTTAAGCTGGTGAATAGAGCAAGGATTCCTAATTTTAATTTTGATGTTTTTAAATATGACTTTATTTGGTTGAAATCTTTTGACAATAAATGTCGCCCTCTTTTTATTTCCAGCACGATTTGGTTTTCAATTATGAAATCAAAATAATGATGACCAATTTTTTTCCCTTGATATTTTATGGCAACGTAGAATTCGCGTTGATAATTTATATTTAGCTTCGCTAGTTCGTCCGCAATGGCTTTTTGTATAATTTTTTCATTGTACCTCCATCCAATGGTGTTAAAGACATGAAAAAGGGCGCCAATTATTTTATAACTTAAATCTTCGTAAATTAGTTTGGTTGGCATAAACTAATATATCCGTAGTTAATCCGTAGCATCCGTAGGTCGGTAGCTATGAACGGGCAGATAGGTTCGTAGCTATGCCCGGAGATCATTATATGTTGAACGTTGGCGCGCCATAAAATGGAGGGTTGTGGATAACGATTCCCCGTGGAATAAAAAATGCCCCGACTAAGTTTTAGTCGGGGCAAGGGTTGTCGGATTATTGACAAAAGTTTTTTGTTTGTTAAGATGATTTGATGACTTGGGGCGCGAGATTGCCCAATCGTAAGGCATAGTTAACGATCCCTCCTACGCTAACTTGTGTTCTTATGATGGGCAATCTCGCGTTCTTTTGTCTCGTGTGGTCGCGTGTTGATTGTGGTTGCTTCGGAGGGCAAGCCCTCCTTGTGTTAGCTTGTGTTCTTATGATGGGCAATCTCGCGCCCGGTTTTTTGTTGATAAAAATTGCATAAACAAAATTGAGGGTGGTGTTTATTCACAACCCTCAATTTTGCGGCAATCCCAAAATGGTTTATATATGTATGTAGAGACAATTCATGAATTGTCTCTACGGATTTTCAATAATTTTAAAAACGGATTCGCGCGCGAGGGTGAAAACCTTTCTTAACCGCGCGCGATCAAATAATGAAAATTTGTTTAAAACAAATTTGCTTGTATCACCTTGCTTTGCCTTTTCTTCTTTGCCAATTCCAATTCGTATTCTCCAAAAATCTTGTGTTTTGATTGTGTTAATAATTGATTCCACTCCATGATGTCCGGCAGCTGAAATATTTTTTTGCGCCTTGAATGTTCCAATTGGTAAATCAACATCATCGTGGCAAACGATTAAATTGATTGTTGCGTTTTTGTAAAAATCATTAAGCAACCCAATGGCGCGGCCAGATTCGTTCATGAATGTTAATGGCTTTGCCAAAATTATTTTTTGCTGGCCGCGCCCGCCTTCACTATTGTTTCGGCGGCCAAGCCCACCTTCGCAAACCAATGCATTGAATTTTTTATTTTCCGTCCAAGCTCCAAAGCTAAAATCAGCCATTGATTCTTCGCGAAAAAAATCAACAAATAACCAGCCAGCATTGTGCCGCGTTTTTTCGTATTGTTTGTTTGGATTGCCGAGCCCGACAATTAAAATCATAAATTTAATCTTCAACGCGCAAAACTATTGGCGAACCAATGAATCCAAAGTTTTTGCGCAATTGATTTTCAATGAATCGCAAATAAGAAAAGTGCAATCCTTTGCCGCGCTTGAGAAATATTTTGAAAATTGGCGGATTGGCGCGTTCCTGCGAAATGCTTCGTATGTGCGCTCGTTCTGGCCCGCGCGCCTGCACCGGCCTCATTTTTTTAAGCATTTTTTCCAGCATTTTTTCTAATGCTTTATCGTCAACCACCTTGTTTCGTTCCACCCACACATCGTAAATCGTGTTCAACAAACGTTGAATGTTCGCGCCAGTGTTGGCCGCTGTGTAAACAATCGGCGCCCATTTTAGAAAAGTCATTTTCGCGTGAATGTATTTTGTAAATTCATCAGCTGTTTTTGTTGTTTTGCCTTCAACAAGATCCCATTTGTTCGCGACAATTATCACGCTTTTGCGATTTTCAACAATGCTTTCTGCCAGTTTTTGGTCTTGGTGTGAAATCGGTTCAGTGACATCAAGCATCAGCAAAACAATGTCAGCGCGTTTTATTGAGCTAAGCGCTTTTCGCACGCTTAGTTTTTCAAGACGTTGAGAAATTTTGCTTTTGCGCCGCACGCCGGCCGTATCAATAAAGAGAAAATTTACAGCAGCGGCAGCGCTGTCAATTTTTAATTTTGGATGCGAATATTCAATCAAAACATCCTGCGTGTCGCGCGTTGTGTGCGGAATTTCGCTCACAATGGCGCGCTCTTCGCCAGCAATTGCGTTGAACAAAGAGGACTTGCCAACGTTCGGTCGTCCGATAATGCTGACCTTTAATGTTCCAGCTGGCAATTCCGATTCGTCTGTAGAGACGTGGCATTGCCGCGTCTCTAACGTTTCCAATACTGTTTCCAAAAAATCACCAACGCCTGCGCCGCTTTTCGCAGACAGCCCTAGTGGTTCGCCGAGCCCCAGTTTGTAAAAATCAGAAATATTAGCGCGATGTTTTGGGTTGTCCGTTTTATTCGCGACAAGCAAAATCGGTTTGTTTGTTTTTTTCAGCAGCGTGCTGAATTCTTTGTCCTGCGGCATTAAACCGTCTTTCGCGTCAACAACCAGCACGATGATAGCGGCGTTTTTAAAAATTTTTTTCGCCTGTTTAACACTGGCTGCGTCAATGTCGTCAGTTTGCGGAATATCCAGCCCAGCAGTGTCAACTATCTGAATTTTTTTGCCTTGCCATTCGCACGTACCAATGTTTAGATCTCGCGTTGGGCCTGGAATACTGGAAATCATTGCCTGCTGTTTTTCAATCAAGCGGTTGAATACAGTTGATTTGCCA
>JACRDX010000001.1 GCA_016212745.1 Candidatus Falkowiibacteriota bacterium
AAAACAAACGTTATCATGGAATAAATGCCCACAAAGAACAGCACAAAAACCGCCACGCCTATCATGACTTCTATTAAAGTAAAACCGTTTGTTGATTTTAATTTCATTACACATATTATACCATACTATTGACTTTTCAAGAAAAAAATGGAATAATGTATTAAGCAAATTCAAAATCCAAAATTACAAATCCCAAATAATTTTCGAAATTCAAATGTTCAAATTGTGATTTTGGACATTGTGATTTATTTGGAGCTTGTAATTTTGAATTTGTAATTTTATTTTATGTACACTCTCAAAAAACTCGACAAATCCCAAACAGAACTCACAATCACTGTCTCACCCGCTGACTGCCAAAAACATTTGGAAAAAGCCGCAGTGAGAATTTCTGAACGCGCCAGCATCAAGGGCTTCCGCCCGGGCAAAGCGCCGTATGAAACAGTAAAAAAAGAAGTTGGAGAAATGAATATCTTAAATGAAGCCCTGGAAACAATTATTCAAGAAGCGTTTTTCAACGCGGTTGTGAGCGAAAAATTAGACACGGTCGGCATGCCGAAAATTGACATTGAAAAACTGGCGCCCGGCAACGATGTTGTTTTCCGCGCCACAGTCGCGCTCTTGCCAGCCGTAAAACTCGCAAACATCAAAAAAATATCAGTAAAAAAAGAAATTAAGCCGATAACTGAAAAAGACGTTGAAGAAACGCTCAATGCTTTGCGTGGCATGCACGCCAAAGATGTCTTGAAAACCGGCATTGCTGAAAAAACCGACAAACTTGTTATTGACATGGACATGTATTTGGACAAAGTGCCTGTTGAAGGCGGGCAAGCGCATGATTATCATGTTTATTTGAGCGAACAGCACTATATTCCGGGCTTTAATGAGCAGCTGGTTGGCTTAAAAAAGGACGAGGCAAAAGAATTTTCTTTGGACTTCCCGCCCACCCACTATCAAAAACATTTGGCTGGCAAAAAGGTGGATTTTAAGGTTAAAATAAAGGATATTTTTGAACGCCAATTGCCTGAATTAGACGATGAATTAGCTAAAAAACTCGGCCAAGAAGGTCTGGCTAAACTCAAAGAGTTAATAAACAGCAATATCACAGCTGAGCACGAACAAAAGGCCGAACAAAAAGCCGAAATTGAGATTTTAGACAAGCTAATTGACGGCTCAACATTTGGTGGTTCTACTGCGCTCATCACAGGGATTCCAGATGTCTTGATTGACGCGGAAAAACAAAAAATGTTTTATGAATTAAAGCACAATTTAGAACACCAAGGCATTACAATTGAGCAGTATTTGGAACAAATCAAGAAAAAACAAGATGAAGTAATGGAGGGCTTTGGGGCGCAGGCAGAAAAACGCGCCAAAGCCGCGCTTGTTTCCCGCCAAGTCGCGAAAGAGCAAAACATTGTTGTGAGCGATGAAGAAATCGGTAAAGAAATAAAAGTGATGGAGGATATTTATAAAGACAATAAGGACTATCTTGAACGGCTGAAGCGGCCAGAAGTCCGCGACACCATCGCGATGAGTTTGCAGAATAAAAAGGTGATGGAATGGCTGAAATCTGCTATAATGTCTCCATATGACAAATGAACTATCCTCTGCAATCAAAATCGTCAAGCGCACGAATAAAAAACTCTTCGCTGAATATCATCAACGAGCCAAATTTAGCGTCCATTTCAAAGCGCACAAAGAACTGGTGAGTAATGATGATATCACGACCAACAAGTTTATTATTGATTTCTTGCAAAAAAAATTTCCAACTTACGACATTATCAGCGAGGAGGCGAAAAAAATTGATAAGCCGGGCACTATCACTTGGTACGTGGACCCTATAGACGGCACAACCAACTTTATTTATGGCTTTACTGAATTCGCTGTCTGTGTCGGATTGGAAGACCGCGGAGATATTAAAATAGGCGTGGTGGGTTTGCCTATGACCAAAGAAATTTATCACGCGCAAGAAAACGGTGCGGCATGGTGCGACAAAAAACGAGTTACTGTTTCTAAACGAGATAATTTACAAGACGCAATGGTGTTATTTTGCCCTGGACATTCTCCGGAGGGCAGACATAAATTCAATAATTTCATCCAAAACAAATTGGAAGAGCTCTCTCATTGGCGCTATTTGGCCTCTGCTGGCGTTGAACTGACCCATGTGGCAAGCGGCAAAGCCGATGCGTGTTTTATCTGCGACGTAAAGCCATGGGACGTGGTGGCTGGCATTGCCATTATCCGCTCTGCCGGAGGCAAAGTAACGAATTTTCAAGGCAATGACTGGACAGTGCGCGACACAACTTTCGTAGCCAGCAATAGTGTTTTGCATGATAAAATTTTGGGGCTCGTCAAGGACTTATGACAAGACAAATTTTAGGGCAAATCCACCCCGCCTTTCCCCCACGGATTGCATCTGATTATCCTCCAAGCGCTTTTGAGGGTCCCAATCACCAGCCCTCTTTTTTTTATTGCTTGATACGCGTACTCGCTGCAAGATGGATAAAAACGACAATAGCCGTGTGGAAACTTCGCCCTAAACCAACCGTGGTCTGGAGAGAAGGTTTTTTGATAAAGGCGAATGAGAAAAAGAAATGGGTAGCGAAATATTGGATATTGCATATTGGATATTAGATATTTATAAATATCCAATACCTAATATTTAATATCTTTTAATATCTGTCCAACCTCTCTCTCAATCTCCCCGTACTCCTTCCCCACCACATCCCCCTTCGCAATTACCAACACATGATACCCGCGCTTAATTTTGTTATCTTTCAACAAAAGCCGGACAACCTCGCGCAACTGTCTTTTAATTCGGTTGCGCGCAGTTGCTTTTTTGCTCACACCCAAACCAACCGCGAAGCCAATTCTTAAATCGTCGGTCGTGTATTTTCTGCGAGGATATTTGTCTGGCTCAATTTTCCAGATTTTTGCGTTCAAAAACTTTCCATTAACAAACCTGCCCTCTTTTACAAGTATCTCAAAATCCTTCATTTTTGTAAGACGGTATTGAGATGGCAGCATTATCGTGTTTTTCT
>JACRDX010000021.1 GCA_016212745.1 Candidatus Falkowiibacteriota bacterium
TAATCACGGGACTTTTGTCGCCGGAATCATTGCCGCTTTGCACAATAATTTGTATGTTGATGGCGCTGCGGTCAATGTCAAAATAATGCCATTGCGCGCATTGAATAGCTATGGTTTTGGAGATTCTTATCCTGTGGCAGAGGCAATTAACTACGCAATTGATAATGGCGCTGACATAATTAATTTAAGTTTTGGCGGCGTGGTTCATAGTCAGGCATTGAAGAGCGCGGTGTTGCGAGCGTACGAAGCAGGGATTGTGATTGTCGCGGCAGCCGGGAATAATGAGACAGGCGGTGTTGACATTGAACAGACGATTGTTTATCCGATTTGCTATGACAAAGAATGGGAACAGAACGCGGTCATCGGAGTTTCAGCGCTTGATGAAAATGATAAAAAAACAGGTTTTTCAAATTTTGGCGCAAAGTGCGTGGACATTAGCGCGCCCGGAATAAATTTTTCAGGATTGGCTTTTCACGATAGTAACAACGCTGACTTTGAGGGATATGCGCTGACAGAATGGCGCGGCACATCATTTGCGACCGCATTGGTTTCTGCTGCGGCTGCGTTGATTAAGGCAAATCATCCTGAATGGCGCAATGATAAAATCACTTCAATTTTGTTAGCCGCGGCTAAAAATACAGATGAGATTAATAAAGATTATGCTGGAAAATTAGGAAAAGGAAGATTGGACATGCTAAGCGCTGCAACAATGGCAAATAAAGAAAATTGGAATTTGGTTAAATTTTTTAGCGCTGGGATTGGCGGCAATGGCGTAGTTACGGGTTTTAATGCGGATGGAAAAAAAATAGAAACACTGCGTGTTTTTGGCGACAATGATGTCAAGGGGTTAAGTTTGGCCATTGCTGACATTAATAAAGATGGTGAACGCGACATTGTGGTGGGCGCTGCTCCGGCTGGATTAGCGTGGGTAAGAGCAACAAAGTTGTCCGGTGAAATATTGTCCAGTTTTATTGCGTATCCTGCAGATTATAAAGCAGGCGTAAATGTGGCTGCGGCTGATGTTGATGAAGATGGCGGGGTTGAATTAATTATTGTGCCTGCGAGCGCTGCTAAACCAGAAGTGAAAATTTTTAGTGTCGATGGTTCATTGAAAAAAAGTTTTGTTGTGGCTGGCATAAAAAATACTGGATTGTCAGTTGATGTTGGTGATGTTGATAAAGATGGCAAAATTGAAATTGTGGTTGGAACTGGCGCAGGTGTTTCGCCAGAAGTGAAAATTTTCAGCGCTGATGGCAAACTAAAAAAGAATTTAAAAGTTTTTGTACCACAATTTAAAGGCGGAGTAAATGTCCGCGTTCGCGATATTGATGCTGATGGCCGGTCGGAAATTATAGTTGCTGCTGGCAAAGGCGGTGGTCCGCAGATTTTGGTGCTGGATTATGCGGGAAAAAAACTTGCGAATTTTTTCGCGTTTGATAAAAAGGACAAATCAGGCGTTGTGGCTGATGCGCTGGATATTGACGCGGATGGAGCAGTTGAATTATTGGCTGTTCAACAAACAGGGGCAACGAACAAAATTAAGGTTTTTACAATTGACGGAGTTTTCAAAAAAGAATTGACAATGGCAGATAATTTTGTTGCCAATGCCGTACTTGTTGCTAAATAATAAAAACAAGCTAAAATATAGATTGTAATATGATTGATGGTGTTAAAATCAAACAGCTTAGAAAATTTGCAGATGACCGCGGGTTTTTTGCGGAAATTTTGAAATTTGGCGAAGAAACTTTTCACGAAATAAAGCAAACCAGCTACACAGAGACATTTCCGGGCGTGATTAAGGCGTTTCATTGGCACAAAAAGCAATGGGATATTTGGTTTGTTTGTCGCGGAAACGCGCAGGTTGTGTTGCACGATTTGCGAGAAAATTCCGCGACAAAAGGCCAAACGCAAGTGATTTTTGCGGGCGAAAACAATCCTGTTGTAATCGCAATTCCGCCAGGAGTTGTGCATGGGTATCGCGTGTTGGGCAATGAAAAAGTAGGAATGTTTTATCATACCAGTGAGCCGTATGATTCACAAAATCCTGATGAAGAAAGAATTGCGTTTAATGATCCTATGATTGGTTTTGATTGGGGTACAAAAAATCGTTAAATATATATGACGGAGGAGGCAAAATTCGCGCAGCACGATAGATTGGTAAAAATTTTTTTGCCGATTATTCCCAACTGGCTTAAACCGAATTATCTGACTTTTTGTCGTTTGATCCTTTCACCAATAGTGGCCATTTTATTGGTTGCTGATTATTATCGCTGGGCATTGGCGATTTTCATTATTTTGGCGTTGACAGACATGTTTGACGGTGCGATTGCCAGATTAAGAAACCAAATTACTGAATGGGGGAAAATATGGGACCCCGTTGCTGACAAATTGCTGATTGGCTTTGTGATTGTGCTGCTGCTGTTTGAGAAAAATTTGGCGCTCGGACTTCTTATTTTGCTGCTTGAATTTTTCTTTGTGCTGGGCGCAATTGTGCGGATGATAAAGTCATCTGACGCTGCGGAAATCAAGGCAAATATTTGGGGCAAAATTAAAATGATATTGCAGTGCACGGCTGCTGGTTTGTTGATATTGTCAGTCATAGTGCGACTTGGATTTTTGGAAAGCGCGGCAGAAATCATTTTTTATATAAGTTTGGGTTTTGCGAGTATGAGTTTAATAAAACATGGAATATAAAATAGGGGCTAGTAACCGGGGACTAGTAACTGGGGTTGGAAATTTATGGGATGTTTATTTTGTGAGATTATAAATGGCAAAATTCCGTGTTATAAAGTTTATGAAGACGCGGATGTTTTCGCGTTTTTGGATATTAATCCAACAATGCCTGGGCATACGTTGGTTTTGCCCAAAAAACATTGTTCTGGATTGTTGGATGTTGATGTTGAAACATTGTCTAAAATTATGACGGCCGCGCAAAAAATCACTGCTGCCATTCAAAAAGCGTTAGGCAGCAGTGGTTTTAATATAATTCAAAACAACGGCGTGCCAGCTGGTCAAGTAATTGAGCATTTACATTTTCACATTATTCCAAGGAACGAAAGCGACGGTTTGAAACATTGGCCCGGCAAACCATATTCTGGTGATATGGCAGCAGACATTGCTAATAAAATTCAACAAAAATTGGAAATTGGCAATTGGTAATTGGAAATTTTTACGATATTATGTTTAATCAAAAATGGGAAAAAATTGACAGCAAAGTAATTCACAAAAATCCATGGTACGAATTAGTGCAGGACGATGTTTTAATGCCAAGCGGTCAGCAGGGAAAATATACTTATGTCAATCGCCACGAAGCTGCCGTCATAATTCCAATGACCGATAATAATGAAATTTATTTGATTAAGCAATATCGTTATCCAGTGCAGGAATTTACATGGGAATTTCCAGCTGGGTCAAAGTCTTTAGAGCCAGAAACAATTGAACAAGTGGCAAAACGGGAATTACTGGAAGAGGTTGGTTTGTCAGCGAATCAATGGGATTATTTGGGCGAACTTTTTTACGCGGCAGGAACAAGCAATCAACGCGCTAAGATTTTTTTGGCCAGAGGATTGGAAAAACAAAATGCCACGCCAGATTTAACAGAATTTATTTCTTTTAAAACCGTTTCAATGATAGAGTTGGAAGAAATGATTAACAAAAATGAGTTTAAAGAGGGAGCAGATGTTGCGGCGTTTTATTTGCTGAAAAAGTTTTTGACCCTGAAATGAATTCAGGGCGATGACAAATAGTTTGGAGGGGTTGAAATATATGAAAATGCTCGTCACAGGAGGCGCTGGTTTTATTGGTTCAAACTTTGTTCGTTACATTTTAGAAAAATATCCAGATTATCAAATCATAAATTTGGACAAATTAACTTATGCTGGTAATTTGGAAAATTTAAAAGAAATTGAAGGCTATCCTAATTACAAATTTGTTAAAGGTGATATTTTGAACGCTGAATTGGTTGAGCATATTGCCAAGGATGTTGATATTATCGTGCATTTTGCTGCGGAGTCGCATGTGGATCGGTCTGTGCTTGATCCTTTTTCTTTTGTCAAAACAAATGTGCTCGGAACTTTTGTTTTGTTGGAAGCGGCGCGTAAACTTGGCAATAAAAGATTCCACCATATTTCAACTGACGAGGTTTTTGGCGCATTGGCGTTGGAAGATTCGCACAAAGCGTTTCACGAAGAAACGCCGTATGACCCAAAAAGTCCATATTCTTCGTCAAAAGCCGCGTCTGACCATTTGGTTCGCGCGTATTTTCACACCTATGGTTTGCCGATTACCATTTCAAATTGTTCAAACAACTATGGGGCATATCAATTTCCTGAAAAAGTCATTCCACTTTTCGTCACAAATTTGATGGAAGGCAAAAAGGTGCCGCTGTATGGCGACGGCAAAAATGTGCGCGATTGGATTCATGTTGATGACCATTGCGCTGCGATTGATTCAATAATACATCAGGGCAAAATCGGGCATACTTATGTGATTGGCGCTGACAGCGAAAAGTCAAATTATGAGTTGACAATGGCGATTTTGAAAACAATGGGAATGAGTGAGGATATGATTGAATTTGTTAAAGATCGGCCCGGTCATGACAGGCGCTATGCTGTGCGTTCGCATAAAATCAAAGCCGAACTTGGTTGGCAGCCGAAAATGGATTTTGACGCGGGAATTAAAAAAACAATTCAGTGGTATATTAATAATGAATGGTGGTGGAGACGCGTGAAGTCCGGCGAGTATTTGGAATACTACGATCGGTGGTATAACCGTTGACAAATTTTGAACAGCTTGATAAATTATAGAGCCGTTCTTTTGCGGTTAATTTGCGTAATCAAACAGGGGAAGATGCCCGAAAGGAGAGGGACATGGAGCCGAACTGGCTGACGGACGAGGCAGAAGGATGGCAAAGGATTCAGGAATTGCGCGAGGTGTTTTCAGCGAAGATGTTTGAGAATGTGCGGGCTGGCAGCAGAACTGATGTATTCGTTTTCGGGATGCATGCGACGTTGCAGATTTTTGCTGCGTTGAAAAATGCGAAAGTGGACGTCACACAGATTCAGCCCGGGCATGGACTTGGGCATCTTGTGCGCGACTATGTGAACGCGCTGAGGCTTTTTTCCAAATTGGAAGCAAGCCCAAAGCAGTTGTTTGTTGCATTGATTGGCGGTATTTTTCACGACATCGGATGCGCAGTCGTGGATCGTCGCGTCGAATCAAAGAAGGCGGTGCGTCACGCGGAAGCTGGCGCGCTGTTGTTGCTGGATTTGTTTGCCGCTGATTCATGCGGAATGAATAGTGACGAGCAGTTACTGGTGGCATACACGGTAGCAGCTCACACGCACTGTCTCAAGACGCAGACCGTTGTTTGCGGTGATGGAGAAAGTCGCGAAGTGGTTCCGTACAAGGACTTGGATGACGACGGCAAGCCGATTCTTGGAGTGTGGGGTACTCGCTGGACAGACAGATTGGACACGAACGGACCTGCATATTTGGGCAGGCATTACATGACGCTCGTGGAAGATCACGAAGACTTTCAGGAGGAAGGGTATTTTGTTCTGAAGTATAAGGAACACATGCGGCCAATTCTGCGTGACAAGCCAGAAGGCGCGCGGACAATGCTGGAGCATATGCAGATGTTCGCGAACAGCCAAGCAACCAAACCGCCATACGGTCTGCACGATTTCGGGACAATGGTGGAATTGCGTGATGCGTACAGGGTGATGTTGGAAAATGTCATTGCCGCGGTTCTTAGTGACGAGTTGTTTGTTGTTAGAAACGAAGACAAGATTTGGCTCGCGTGGGAAAGGTTTCTTGGCAGCAACGTTGAACCAACTGAAAAAGGACGGCTGGTTGCCGCCAAGTTGGGAAAGATGTTCGTTGAGCTGGATGACGATAGCAAGCAGAAGTGGATGCGCGGGTTTTACGCGTGCATGAAAAACTACATCCGCTGGGCAAATGATGCAGTGAATTTTCTCGGCATGCTGCCGCGCGATTGGCATGACAATTCTGCTTTGCCATGCGACATCGTGTCAGCAATTGCGCCAAGCTATTTGTGGAGAGGTTTGATTGATACGCGTTCATAACGCGGATGGCGGCGGAAAGCAAAACTTTCCGCCAGTTTTTATTCACAAAAGAGATTGACTTTTTTGGGGCAATTGTTAAGCTGAAATAATATGAAGGTTTTAATAATTGGAGCAAAGGGAATGCTTGGGCAAGAGTTGGCAAAGGTATTTACCGATGCCGAATTATTGTTGTGGGATAAAAATGAAATAGACATTGTTGATGCGCAAGCCGTTGAACAAAAGATTTGTTCAACCAAGCCAGATTTGATTATTAATGCGGCTGCGTATAATGCGGTTGATGACTGCGAAACGAATTTTGAAATTGCGAAAAAGATAAATGCTGATGGGCCAATTAATTTGGCAAAGACGGCAAATAAAATCGGTGCAATGCTTGTTCATTACAGCACTGACTATGTTTTTGATGGACAAAAAATTGATGGCTATTCGGAAAACGATATTCCTGCGCCGATTTCAAAATATGGCGAGTCCAAATTATTAGGCGAAGCAGTTTTAAATTTTAGCGATAAGGTTTATTTGATAAGAACTTCGCGATTATTTGGCAAACCGGCAACATCTGATGGCGCGAAAAAAAGTTTTGTTGACGTAATGTTAAACTTGGCGCAGACAAAAAAAGAATTGGCCGTTGTTAACGAAGAATTGAGTTGTCCGACATATGTTGTTGATTTAGCGCAAGCCACAAAAGCGTTGGTTGATTCAAAAAAGGATTTTGGAATTTACCATTTAATAAACGATGGCGCTTGTTCGTGGCTGGATTTTGCAAAAGAGATTTTTAAAATTGCGAAAAAAGATGTTATACTAATACCAGTAGGGTCTGAACATTTTTCGCGGCCGGCAAAACGGCCAAAGTTTTCGCGTTTGTTAAATACCAAATTTAACAAAGTGCGGCCATGGCAAGAAGCATTGAAAAATTATTTGGAGGGCTGATAAAATATGAAAGGCATTATTCTCGCAGGCGGAAAGGGAACGCGTTTGCATCCTTTGACAAAAATAACAAGCAAACAGCTTTTGCCGGTTTATAACAAGGCAATGGTAATGTATCCCTTGGAAACGTTATTAAAAGCTGGCATAAAGGAAATTCTGATAATTGTTGCGCCTGAATATGCCGGAGATTATTTAAGACTGCTCGGTTCAGGAAAGGAGTTTGACGCGAAATTTACTTATGAAATTCAGGACGCGCCAAAAGGATTGCCAGAAGCGTTTATTATCGGTGAAAATTTTATCGGACAAGACAATGTGACCATGATTTTGGGCGATAATTTATTTTTTGACCATGATTTTACTGATGATATAAATAGTTTTCAA
>JACRDX010000022.1 GCA_016212745.1 Candidatus Falkowiibacteriota bacterium
CAGATAAACAGCACGATCTGTCATTGTATTGTCACTAAAATATTTTAAAGATAACAAAATGGGCGCGGACAAAATTTCTTCACTTTGGTCCGCGCCAATATTATAAGAATACACGCTGCTAACTCTTGTTATTCCAACGGGCAGCGTCAATAAATCAGGATCAATTTTTTCAATTCTAACCTGAACCGGTTGCCCATCAAAATCTTTAACATCAAACTGCTTCGGCAAAATCGGCAGCCAAAAAAAATTGTCGCTGCTTTTTATTGTGTATCCTCTTAGCAATGATTCACTATTTAACGAAACAGCGGCAATATTTTGTGCAGCCGCGGCCTCGCCAGCGTAAGCGTACAACGCGAAAAGAAAAATAATTATTGCTGCTACATACAGCCATTTTTCCATATTCAAATATCCCGTCTTTTTATTTAATCTGCGAAATACCTTTTTCCGTCAAAACATAACAACCCGAGTCTGTATAAGTCGCAACACCTTTTTCTAAATTAAAGAAAACTTGATATCTGTCTTTGGTTAAATCGGCTCCAAACGTGTAATTGCAACCAAGTCCTTTGCAAAGCGCGTCGGTGTTGCACGTAACTGTCCAAAGCGGATCAATTATGTTTTTTAACGTTGGCAAATACGTAGAAAGCTTAGCGGTTGCACATTCACTAACGACTTTATTGATTGGGCAACCAGAACTATCATATCCCCCCATTTCCGACTTTACAAGTTCCATTGATTTTTGAATCGCGTCAATGTCGCTAATGCGCTTTGTGTCGCGCGCTCGCTCACGAATTCCATTTAGCGAAACCACTGCCATTGTTGACAATAAACCAATTATTGCCACAACAACGAGTAGCTCCACTAATGTAAACCCGTCTCGCCTTCGGCATGCCGAGGCAGAACCTCTTTGTTTTTTCATATTTTTTTAGTTAACTTGAGAAATGCCCTTTTCTGTTAGTTTATAACATCCAGGCGATGTGTAATTTGCAACGCCTTTTTCTAAATAAAAATTAATCGTGTAGCTATCGGCCGTCGCAGCTAACTGAAAAGTATAATTGCAACTGCCGGCCTTGCAAGTGTCAGCCGATGGACAAAGCTTGATCCACAATGGGTCATTCATATTCTTAATTGCCGGCAAATATGTTTCCAGATTGCCGCCAATACATTTACTTACCGCCTCACTTGCTGCTGCGCAGCCAGCTTTGTCATAACCACCGAATTCTGATTTGACAAGTTCCATTGATTTTTGAATCGCGTCAATGTCGCTAATGCGCTTTGTGTCGCGCGCTCGCTCACGAATTCCATTTAGCGAAACCACTGCCATTGTTGACAATAAACCAATTATTGCCACAACAACGAGCAGCTCCACCAACGTAAAACCCTGCTGTTTTTTCATATTTTTAAATTTATTTATTATTCCACTCCACCAATAAATTCAACGCCACTTTTTGTTAATTTATAACAGCCAAGTTCTTTTGCTATACCACCACCTTTTTCCAAATGAAAATAAATTTCGTAATTTTTTTTATCTTTTAAATATCCGCTAAAACAATAATTGCAATTTGCCTGCTTACACAAATCTAAATTACAGCAATCAGCACCACCCAAGGGGTCATTTAACTGCGCGATTAACAAATATTTTGTAATTGTCGCGCCATAACACGCATTGCTGACAATGTCCTCTTTTGCGCAGCCCTTTTGCCCAGAATAATTTCCAAAAGAATCATTTACCAATTCCATCGCCTGCCGGATCGATTCCATGTCTGACAACCGTTTTGCGTCGCGCGCCTTTTCTCGTACACCAGTCAACGAAAATAAAACCAATGTAGACAAAATCGCCACTATTGCGATTACAACAATTAATTCTACCAACGAAAAGCCTCTTTTCTGCATAATACTATTATATCATAACCACAACCAAAATTTGAAATTTGTAATTTGACATTTGAAATTTCCATTACATTGCTCCTGCCAATTTATACATTGGCATAATAATTGCCACAATAATCAAACCAACGCCCAATCCAAGCAAAACCATAATTATTGGCTCAAGCAATGACATCATTTTATTAATTGAATTCGCAACTTCGCGGGAATAAAATTCCGCGATTTTACTTAAAATCTCTTCTACTTTGCCGGCCTCTTCGCCAGTTTCTACAAGCTGACTAACCAACCGCGGAATTTCATGATGTTTTTCCAAAGCGGCTGCGAACGATTGACCATCTTCAACGTCCTGTTGCACTCGCACAAAAATTCCCTCAAAAATTTTATTGCCCACCACGCCGCGGCTAATATCCAGCGCCTCTGCCAGCGGAACGCCGCCAGACATTAAAGTATTCAAGCTGCGCGAAAATCTGATTACATACGTATACGTGAGCAATGTTCCAAAAATTGGAAATTTTAATTTCAAATAGCCGCTCAAGATACGCATTGTTGTTGAATTGCGCAACACATACAACGCAATAGCCACGACAACAAGCCCAAGCAAAACAAACAATCCATTGTGCACAAAAAAATTACTCACAGCAATCAAGGCCTTTGTTGCCCATGGCAATTCAGCATTCGCCTGAATCAGCATTTCTGTCAGTTTTGGAATGACGTAAACCATTACCACGATTCCCAATATAATCATCGCGCCAACAATGAATGCTGGATAAATAAACGCGCCAACAATTTTTTTGTTCAAATCATAATCTTTTTCTATCTGGTCAGCCAAATAATTTAAAACCTCTGACAAACGGCCAGAGCTTTCGCCCGTGCGCACCAAATTCACAAAAAAATTGTCAAAAACTCGCGGATGCTCCTCGAGCGCGTCTGACAACTTCATGCCTCCCTCAACATTTTCCGACACCTCAATTAAAATCTGCTTCAAACGTTTATTGTCAGTTTGCTCAACCAACCCTTTTAGCCCAACGACCAGCGGAATGTCAGATTCAACCATCACTGCCAATTGTTTAACAAAAATCAACAAATCCCGCTTGGAAATCGTCTGCCATAACAACAATTTTTCAAAAAAAACATTGCGCTTTTGTTCCAAAGCAACAATGTCATAGTTTCGCTCTTTCAACAATCCAATGGCAATCGTTTCTGTCTCTGCCTCAACCAAACCATCTATTGCCTTATTGTCCGCTGTTTTCGCGCGATACTTACATATTGGCATAATCAAAAATAATTTTGAATTTTGAATTTTGATTGAATTTTGAAATTAGAAATATGAATTTTGAAACATTCATACATTCAGATTTGATTCGAAATTCAAAACTCGAAATTCAAAATTTTTACAGTTCTTCTTCTGTTTCCTCGCTGACGCGCATAACCTCCTCTATTGTGGTCATCCCCTGCACCGCTTTAATCAATCCGTCCTGATACAATGTCATCATTTTTATTTTTTCCAACTCCTTATTTGCCACATCATGTTTAAATCCATCAGCAATAATTTTGCGCATGTTTTCAGTAATTGAAAAAATTTCAGCCAACACAATGCGACCAGCATAACCAGTATTTTTGCACGCAGAACAACCTTTACCATGCCAACCAACTAATTCATTATTCAATAAACCTTCTGGCAATTGTTCAGCAGGAATGCGTCCTATTTCGCGCTGAATTTTTTTCAGAATTTCTGCAGGAAACGCAATTTGCTCTTTGCATTTTTCACAAATGCGACGCGCCAATCTTTGCGCTATTACCAAATTCAACACAGACGCCAGCAAAAAGGGCTCCACTTTCATATCAATCAAACGCGGAATCGCGCCAAGCGCATTGTTCGTATGCAAAGTTGAAAAAAGCAAATGTCCGGTCAAACCAGCGTGCACAGCCATTTCCGCTGTTTCATTGTCGCGAATTTCACCGACCATTATAATGTTCGGATCCTGACGCAAAATTGAGCGCAAACCATTGGCAAAAGTAAAACTAACATCAGGATTGATTTGCGACTGATTCACGCCGGCAATATTGTACTCAATCGGATCTTCCAATGTAACTATGTTCACATCCTCTTTGTTCAAAATGCTCAAAACAGAATAAAGCGTCGTGGATTTTCCAGAGCCAGTCGGACCTGTCACCAGTATCATGCCAAATGGCTTTTTAATTTCTTTCTCAACAATTGAGACAAAATATTCTGAAAAACCAAGCTGCTGCAAAGGTTTTGCGGCTGACGCAGCATCCAAAAGCCGCATTGTCACTTTTTCTTTGCCCAACAACGGCATTGTTGAAACACGAAGGTCAATTTCTTTTTTACCAATCACTATTTTAAAACGGCCATCCTGTGGCGCGCGAGTTTCATCAAGTTGGAGGCGCGCCAAAACTTTGACGCGCGAGACAATGGAATCGTGCAGCGCGAGCGGGATTATCAACGTTGTCTGCAAAACGCCGTCAATACGATAGCGCACACGAGAGTCTCGCGCGTTCGGTTCTATATGAATATCAGAAGCGCCATTTTCAACAGCATGCTTAATAACAATTGAAACGATTTTTGAAACTGGCGCGCTTTTTATTACTTCACCAATTGGCGCTGTTTCCTGCTCCTCTTCTCCTTCTTTTGCTTTTATTTCTGCCTCCTGAACGGCCGGCGCAACCTCCTCGCCAATTGTCGCATAGTTCGCATAGTGCTTTTTCCACCCAGCGGTTGAGCACAAATATAATTCTATGCTATAACCTTTTTCATTTGCCCAAAATCCAATGGCCTCTTCCGCGTTAAAATCCTCTGCCGCGCTAAACGCGATTTTCAAATGCGCACCAACCACGTCAAAACAAATTGCCCGATATTTTTTAGACAAATCTTCGGGCAAAATTTGAACCACCTCTTTTGTAATTTCAGTATTTACCAAATCAATGGATTGCATATTGCGCAAACTGGCTTTTATCGGCAATATTTTTTCTTCATTCGCGTATCCGCCCTTTACCAATATTTCGTCCAAGGGCTGCCCTGTTTTTTCCAAAAGCTGACGAATCTCAAAAGATTGCGCTTGCGTAATAATATTTTGCGTCAAAAGAATATTTAGAAATTGTTCATTGGAATAATTCATTTTTATAAAAACTACTGCGCTTTAAATGGATTTTCTTTTTTATTTATTTTTGTTTTATCAATGTTCAATGGAAATTCCGCTTGCAATTTTAATTCACTAAAACGTTTTTCATTCGCGATTTTGTCCTTTAATTCGGCAAAATTTAATTCAACTTGCTCTGTCGCGCCGCCGCTTGTTGATATGGTCTGACCTTTTAATAAAATTTGCGGCGCGAAATATTTCAAATTGACAATCAAAACCGCAAACAATAAAAACGCTGCCAGCGCCATCCAAAACGCGGTTTGATATATCTGTTTTTTATTATCGGTTGTTAACACATTTGTATAATATCCAATATCTAATTACCAATATTCAATGAAATATCCAATGCCGAAATTCTCATTAAACATTAAGCATTTCATTAGAAATTGGATGTTGGAAATTAGACATTTTTATTCTAGTCAATTGGTAAATAATACGCAGTCAAAATCACAACGTAACTTTGTGTTTGCGGCGAATAATTTAAGGCCTTTATATCCATGAGCCGCAAACTGCTTGTCGCATCAGCGACAAATTTTTTCAACATGAAATAATCGCCTCCCATCAAATTCAAATTCATGGTGACCGCCTGAATTTTACCAACAATGTTTTTTTCGCTTTTCGGCAATTCAGCGTTAAACGATGCCAGCGTCAATTTATTTTTCTTAGTAATTTCTGAAATCTGCAAATATAGTTCTGGCAATTCAGCGTCATACGGCAAAGCAGCATAAAGTTTTTTCACAGAACTTTCCATTTGCGACAAATCCAACTTCGCGGATTTTAGTGACACCAGTTTTGCTTGTTGTTCTGTTAAACTTTTTTCCAAATTGGCAAGCTGCGACAATGGCGCGCGCACATCAGCTTTATAAAAACAAAATCCACAAAGCAAAATCACAAAAACCAAAATCAAAACAAATCCCATCAAGACGCTGTCTTGATAAATATGCACGAAACGAAAAAGCGCATTTGGCTTTTGTTCAGCGTTCAGTGAGTGTTCTTGTTTTATGATATCAACCATATAATCACAATGACAAATTTCTAATTACCAATATCCAATGAAATGTCCAATGCCAAATTTTCCATTGAACATTAAGCGTTTCATTAGAAATTGGGTATTGGATATTGGAAATTTTAACTACCAATTTCATTTAAAAACTGGTCAGCTAATTCTAAATTAACTTGAAATCCAACTTGCCCGGGCTTTGTACCAGTCAAACTTCCTGAATTTATTTCAACTTTTTTCACAAAATCATTTGCGCCTTGAAAAACTTTGAGCTGCAATGCCATTTGCGTGTAATCATCCGCAACCGCTGACAAAGTAATTTTGCCATTGTCCTCTGCAACCAAATCATTGTAATCCACAGCCGGCAAAGTGTAGGATTCCAAATAATTAAAAAACTTTCCCCAATAAACATGCTTGTCCAACAATGACTTAACGGCCGCGAAACGTTTGCTGATTTTCACAAAATCACTTTGGCTGGATTCGTACTGCTTGATTTCCTGCTGAACCATGGCCAACTGTTTATTGACCGCAATTTGATTATCCAAAACTTGCAAATTGTAAAATTTTGCCGCGCTGAAAATAATGCCGTAGAGCAAAGCAAACACAAAAACAACTTTTGCTATTTGTGACAACAAAACAAAGAAATCTTTTTTGTAAATTTCCACGTTTTCCACTTTTAACAAATCCATAGTCAACTTTGCACGGCGGCCAAACAACCCTGAAAAGAATTTCTTGAACCCACCCGAAGAACCAACAACTTTTGTTTTTTGTTGCGGCAATTCTTTATAAGTTTCTCGCGGAGCAACAACAAAAGGCCTTTCTATTTTTTTGCCATTACCATTGTTAATTTGCCGTAATTTAATTTCTTCCGGCGACATTTTCGCAGGCAAATCACCTTTTCTTAATTCTTCTGGCAACAAATTAATCATAACTAAAAATTGCGCAGCGCTAGCCCGATTGCTGGCGCAAACCGCGGGCCAATCTCATCCAAAATCGGCTGCATTTCCTCCGGATAAATAATGCGTGCCCATGGATTTCCGACAAATGCTCTGATATTAAAAATTGTTTCCAAATGCTTTCCAAGATTTAAAAGGTTTGCTGACCCGCCGGACAAAATGATTCTTTCAATTCTTTTATTTTGATTTCCCGGCTGTTCAAGGAAAAAATTTATGACATAGCGCATTTCATTCACGATTGGTTCTAGAAAATCTTTAAACGGTTTTGGCATTTGCATTTCAGCGTTACGATTTCCTGCCAAATGCGCGCCCAAATCACGTTTAAATTGTTCCGCAGCCCCAACATCAGTGCCCATGGTTTTTGCCATTATGGCGCTCAGTTGCGTGCCGCCATGCGTGACGCTGCGCTCAATATATGGAATACTGTTCTCAACTATTACAACAGTAGTGTCATTCGCGCCAAGGTCAACAATCATTGCCACTGATTTGTCGTTTCCAAGCAATGCACGGGTCAAAGCAAATGATTCGGTTTCCAAACTTATCAATTCCATACCGGCGCGCTGGAAAGCATCCAGATATTTTTGAACAACTTTTTTAGCCGCGCCGGTAAGTAAAACCTGCGCGCTTTTCACGACCTTATCATCTTTCGCAGCTGCGACGTTTTCCAAAACTTTCCAATCCAAAATCATTTCATTCAGCGCTAAGGGCACAACTTTTTTCGCTTCCCACTCAACGGCCGCTGATAATTTTTTTGGCGACGCCAATTCGTCTTTTGAAATATTCGGCAAATTGATAATCGTTGAAAAAACCGCGTTAGACGGTAAAGCGCTAATCGCTTTTTTTGTTTTCACGCCAGCTTTTTGCGCAACTTCTTTCAAAACTTCTGCCAAACGTTGCGGCTCATCCAACAAACTGCCAACTTTTTCGCCCATTGCTCGTTCTAA
Organism: Candidatus Falkowiibacteriota bacterium; assembly: GCA_016212745.1. Lineage (GTDB taxonomy): Bacteria > Patescibacteriota > Patescibacteriia > UBA11705 > JACRDX01 > JACRDX01. Next base: position 7,943 of record JACRDX010000022.1, read on the forward strand.
ATAGCCGTATGTCTCCAGTTTCGGATGCCCAGCGCCAACAGACAGCTCAACCATTTTTACACAAGCTCCGCCAATATCAACACCAAGAAAACCTTGACCTTTTGTTTGTTTAAAAAATCCAAACATGTTATTAAAAAATTCGAAATTAGAAATCCGAAATTCTAAACAAATCCGAAATCCGAATGTTTCAAACATTGAAAAATTCTAATTTCGCGCTTGTCCCACATTCTGACGGGATCCCGCCAGCGGCGGTGATTTCGTATTTCGATATTCGTGCTTCGTGCTTATTCTTATTTTACCACATTTTCCACTTTACCGCCAAATATATGGGGATAATTATTGAAATTTCAAAAACCAAATTACAAATTTCAAAAAATTGATATTTAATCTTTGACATTTGTCATTGATTTGTAATTTGATATTTGTCCTTTAAAATTCCAACCCCTAAGTTATTCTATTACCCATTCTGGCATTCCTTTCGCAACATCCGCAAAACCCGGCGGCGTATTTACCATCACACGGCCATCGTAAACAATTTGTTCTGCTGGAGCTTTTGTCTGCAAATCAACAAACTCGCGCTGAAATGCAAACGCCTGCGCAATCATCAATCCGCTAACTTTCAATTGTTTTTTGCCAATACCCGTTGAAATTTTTCCTTCCGCGTAAAAATTTCCAACCAAATTTTCAACATCTTTAGCAATTACAATATTTCCTTGCTGCCCGTTCTTTTTCAAAACAATCACGCCCAGCGACGCAATCTCTTTTGTATTTTTAACCGGCGCTTGCTGATACCCGACATTTTTATTGACATACAAATTCCCGCGAACAACCAAAGTGCCATTTCCAACCTTGCCAGTTATTCCATTATTAACAATCCAATCATTATTCAAATACAAATCGCCATCATAATAATAAACCTGCCCGTTTAGCGGATTATCAATGTCGCCAAACATTTTTATGTCCTCGCGCAAACCATGTTGTCCTGCCAACAACCCTTTTATATCCAAAAATCCCAGTTGGTCAGCATAATAATTTGTCTCTGTTTTCGGAAAACCAAGTTTGACATTTTCCTGTTCGCAATTATCGCCACACGCGCTGTCAAAATGAACAATCTTGCCACCGGACTGCAACAAAAATGTCGCGTTTGTTTTGCCTGTCCCTGCAATCGGCGTATAAAGCGAACCAATATTGCCGCCAGAATAAACATCGCCAACAACATTCACGTATGGACCGTGAACTTCGGTTGATGAAAATTTCGGATGAAACGAAAACCAACCAAACCCAGTTTTTTGCGCAACATCGCCATTCCACGCCCAGCCAGCCAAAGTGTTTGTCGCAAAATCCACAGCCATTCCATATTCATAACAAGTTGAACACGCCGCACATGTGCCAGCCACAAGGTCGCAATTTGAACAGCTTGTGCAAAAATTTCGCGAGCCCAAAATCTGCTGGTCAGAAAAACAAAAAGAGCAAACCTTGTCTGTCTTATTGCAATTTCTGCATTGATAAAATTTTGCAAAAGCATTGCCAGATTGTTTGCCAAGCAATTTCATCCAACCGTCTGCGCCCAAAACAGGCCAAGCTGCCCAGCCGGAGATTAAGCCGTTTGCCAATAACCTTGCTTCTGGCGCTAATCCTTCTGGCGTTAAATTCAAACCAAAATCTTTGCACGTGACGCCAAAGCACAGCCACCCACCGTATTCTGACCATGCTGTTCCAAAAAGCGATTGCGCATTTTTGTCATAATCAACGCCATAATCAACAAGGCAGGCGTTCGCGATTTCCTCGTTATAGCAATTCATTGAAACCCAACCAATATTTTCAGACCATGCCCACCCGCGAATTTTATTGCTTTTGCCAGCAAAAATATCTGCCGACGGCAATACGGCCGCCAATAATAAAATCGCTGCTATAATCCAAACCCTCCGATTCATATTTGTTTACATTATAGCACATTTAACGTTGCGGCGCATCCAACGCTTTGTTCAACAACACATCTGCCAATTTATTGTCCTCGCGAAAAACATGTTTATAAATCACCTTTTTAAATTGCTGCTGCAAATTATGAATTTTCAAAAACTGCAAAGCCAAATCCTGATTTTTTACTTTGTACTTGCCTTGCAACTGTTTAACAACCAACTCGCTGTCCAAATGAAATTCCAGCTCCTCTGCGCCAAGCTCTTTTGCTTTTTGCAATGCTAAAACAACGGCCTGATATTCTGCCTGATTGTTCGTCGTACTGCCAATGCATTTTCCTTCTTTGTAAATAATCTTGCCCCGCCCCGGCGGGGCGCCATCTTGTTCAATAACAACCCCGATCGCAGCTGGTCCCGGATTGCCCCTTGCTCCACCATCGGTATGTATTAAAAATTTTTTTGCCATAATATTTCGGCATTCGGTTGCGGAATCGATGTACGTTTCGATTAACGTTAAACGAGTAACGAAACGAGCTTCGAAACCGATTACCCAGCACCACTCTTAATATCAACAACTTTATATTGCATCTCACTCATTCCATTCCACACATTCAGCCCCGCTTCCACCACTGCATCCACAATATCGCCGATCCGCAATTTTGACAATTGCTCAACATTGTTAAAACAAATCAAACGATAAATAAACGAATGATTCGGCTCGCAAACAAACAGCCGCAGATATTTGCCGTCTTTGCCAACAACCTCTGTCCCAACAATCTCCAAATTTCTCACCAAAAATATTGGCGAACGATTACCCTCGCCAAATGGCTCAAAATAACTAAGCATGCCCGGAAGATTTTGTTTCAAATTTAAAAGTTCGGCGGCCGCGTCAATTTCCAAAATCGGCCCTGCCGCGGCCGCCGTTGTCTTTCCCAAATGTTCGTGCAACTCGTCTGATAATTTTTCAATTGTCATCTCGTTTTTTAACGTAAAGCCGCAAGCCCCACTATGTCCGCCCAACCGACAAAAACAACTTTCAAAAACGCGAAACATTTCAATCATATTTACCGCGCCAGCTTGCCCCTTTGAAGTGCCGCGCCCTGACCCGACAATGTTGCCGTTGACCATCGTGGCAACAACAGCTGGTTTTGAAAAACATTCTGCCAGCTTGCCGGCAACCAATCCGCAAACGCCGACTTCCCAATTTTCATTATAAACAAAATAAATATTTCTGGTTCCAGCGGCGCCAACCTGTAATTTGGCTTCCTTTAAAATTTTTTCGGTCAACTGTTGGCGCTGCGAATTCAAATTATTCAACTCGCAACCAATCCTGTCAGCTTCTTCCGTATCTTCGGTGATTAGTAGTCTGAATGCCTGATTCGCGTGATTCATTCTGCCTGCTGCGTTCAGCCGAGGTCCGATTTGAAAACCAATTGTCGCAACTCCTATTGATTCAATGTCAGCGCCAATCAATTTCAAAAGTTTTTGCAAACCAAGCCATTGCGTTTGTTTCAAAACCAAAACTCCGAATTTTGCCAAAATCCTATTTTCGTCCAAAAGCGGCATGCAGTCAGCAACAGTTCCAACTGCCACCAAATCTAACAACCATTTTTCCAGCCCAGCAACGCCGCCATATTGTTCCAATTTTTCCAACGAACCAACGCGGGGCAACAATGCCTGCACCAATTTATAAACAACGCCAACGCCGGCGAGGTCGCGGAACGGATAATTTTTGTCAAACTTTGGGTTGATAATGCCCAAAGCATGCGGAACGTTCAACGGTGGTTCGTGATGGTCCGTCACAATGACATCAACGCCGTTTTGTTCCAAAAAATTTATCTCCTCAAAACTGGAAATTCCGCAATCAACAGTAATCAACAAAGAATATTTTTTCGCAATAAAATCTCTCGCGGTGTTCATGTTCAATCCATAACCTTCTTGCTCACGGCTTGGAATAAAAACTTCAACGCGGCCGCCGAACAATGTTAAAACTTTATACAACACGGCAGCTGCTGTCACTCCATCAGCGTCATAATCTCCGTGGATTACAATTGATTCTTTATTGTCAATTGCCATTAAAATTCTTTCCACGACAACATTCATGTCTTTAAACAAAAAAGGACTATGCAATTTTGAATAATCCGGATGAAAAAACTTCTTTGCTGTTTCGCGGTCAAAAATTCCGCGATTAAAAAGCAACTGATTCAGCTCGGATGAATATCCGATCTTTTCCGCTATTTCCGCTGGCACTTGTGGTTTTAATTTCCATTCCATAGTTATTACATTTTACCACATTTAACGTTTCATAACGGCCAAGTAAGCGTCCGGCGGAATGTTCACCCTGCCACGCCCCATTTCCATCATTTTCTTTTTTCCCTTTTTCTGCTTTTCCAAAAGTTTTGCGCGGCGCGTCCAATCACCGCCATACAACTTTGCTGTCACGTCTTTTCGCAACGCTGAAATCCTTTCAGACGCTACCACCTTGCCGCCAACCATCGCCTGAATTTTAATCACAAACTGATGTTTTGAAATTTTGTTTTTTAATATTCCAACAATCTTTTTTCCGATTTGAAACGCCATGTCACGGTAAATAATCAAGGCAAACGCTTCCACCGGCTCCTCGGCAATCATCATGTCCATTTTTATCAAATCAGCTTTTGCGTATTGGTAAAAATCATAATTCATTGACGCGTAGCCAGAACTGACCGTTTTCAATTTGTCGTGAAAATCAACAATCAACATTGAAAGCGGGATGCGATAATGCAACAGCGCGCGCGTTGCCTCAAGATATTCGGTGTTCAAATATTCACCGCGCATCTCCTGCACCAACTGCATAACCGCGCCCAAATATTCTTTTGGCGTGACAATGTCAACGGTCATAATCGGCTCTTCCATATGGTCAATCTGCGACGGATCCGGAAATTCATTCGGATTTTTTATAATGTATTCAACGTCTGACAAAATCTGATTTTTTTTCAAATTCGGAGGAAATTTGTTTCCTTTTTTAAGCGCAACTTTATACGCCACGCTCGGCACAGTGACAATAATCGCCAAATTAAACTCGCGCCGCAACCTTTCCTGAAAAATTTCCAAATGCAATAATCCGAGAAATCCGCAACGAAAACCAAATCCCAGCACAGGCGAACTTTCCGGCTCATAAACCAATGCTGCGTCATTCAATTTTAATTTGGCAATTGCCTCGCGCAATTCATTATACTCATTCCCCTCTTCACAAAAAATTCCAGCGTACACCATTGGCTTTACTTCCTTGTATCCGGGTAATGGCAAAATTTCGGATTTCGAATTTAGGATTTCGGATTTAGTAAGTGTATCACCAACTCGGCACTTCTCAAGCTCCTTTAATCCAGTCACAACATAGCCGATTTCTCCGGCTGACAATTTGCCCGTTGAAAATTGTTTTGGTTTTAAAATTCCACAATCCAAAACTTCGCCGCGCTCGCTCGCGCCAATCATGCAAATTTTCTCGCCCTTTTTCAATTGCCCATCCATCACTCTAACATATGCCACAACGCCTTTGTATTCGTCGTAAAAAGAATCAAAAATCAAAGCACGCAACGGTTTTTCAGTGTCAACTTTTGGGGCTGGCACTTTTTCAACTATTGAACACAAAATTTGTTTAACGCCCTCGCCGGTCTTTGCCGAGCATAATAAAATCTCATCTTCGCGGCATCCAACCAAACCAACGATTTCCCTTTTTGTTCTTTCAACATCAGCTGCCGCTAAATCAATTTTATTTATAACCGGAATAATTTCCAAACCTTGTTCAATGGCCAAATACAGGTTTGCCAAGGTTTGCGCCTGCACACCTTGCGTCGCGTCAACCAACAAAATGGCCCCTTCAACAGCTGCGAGCGACCGCGAAACTTCGTACGAAAAATCAACGTGGCCAGGAGTGTCAATCAAGTTCAAAATATAATCGCGAAAGCGCATTGTCGCAGGCGTAAGCTTAATTGTTATTCCTCGTTCTCTTTCCAAATCCATTGAATCCAAAATCTGATTTTTCATTTCGCGTTTATCAACGGTGCCAGTCAATTCCAAAAAACGGTCGGCCAGCGTACTTTTACCATGGTCAATATGAGCAATAATGCAAAAATTTCTAATATTTGCAGACATAAATAATATAAAATCATCTTATCACTTCCCTTGATTAATTTCAACGCAACAAAAAACCGCGCCATTCATTCGTCATTGCGAGCGAGCGAAACGAGCGCGGCAATCTGTATTCACAATATTATTTTTTCTTTGCCTTGGCTTTCTTCGCCACAGCTTTCACTTTCTTCTCAACCTTTTTCTCCGCCTTTGCCGCTGACTCGGCTTTCGCTGGCGCTACTTTTGCCGGCGCCAAAATTGATAAAATTTTGTCTAACTTTGAAATTATCAAATCAACCTGTGCCTTTGAAATTCCTACGCTTGGAGCAGCACTAAAACTCTTTGGCGCACGATCAAATCCACCACCACGTTGAGCCTTGAAACAATCGCTGCAAAAAACTTCACGATCACCGGTCGGTCTGAACGGGACTTCGCACGATTGACCACATTTATCGCAAACCGCCCGAAACATTGGCCTGTCTCCGCGACTTCCACCAAAATCTCGTTTCCCACCGCCAAAACTCTTGCCTCCGCGGCCGCCACCACCGAATTTGTTAAAATTACCCATAGTTAATTTTGTTAGTTAATAATATAGCGATACTAACCATATCACGATTCCAGAAAATACGCAAACGGCTAGTTCGCCCTCCGCTGCCTTAACTTGCGATAAAAAGAATTTAGTTCCTCAGACTTTACCAAAAACGCGATTAAAATGAAAGCCGCGGACGCGAGCGTTGAAACAATAATTAAATTAACCAACGCGCCAACAAAACCAACCAAATTAAAGTTTGCGATCCAAGGATAAACAATCATTGCCACTGCCAACATCACTATTGACGCGGCTAAAGTTTTTGCCACAGATTTCCAAAAACCAACAACCGGAAAGTTGCGCAACAATGGTTTTA
>JACRDX010000024.1 GCA_016212745.1 Candidatus Falkowiibacteriota bacterium
CTGCCTCTGGCTTTGGGCGCCTCGCTTTTTCCGCGCTTTAGCGAGTATTTTGTCAGCGACAAGCAAAAATTAGCCCGCGCGTTTGAACAGGGGATGAAGTATTTAATGCTCATTGTTTTTCCCATTGCCATCGGCATTGGCGTTCTTGCCCATAACATTGTCATTACTCTTTACAAAGAACAATATATCAATTCTGTTTTGCCTCTGCAGATTTTAATGGTCAGTTTAGTGTTTTTGTTTTTAAGCGGCCCGGTTTCAACTTTGCTTAACGCATGCGACAGGCAAGTTACCCAAACCAGCATCATTGGCTTTGTCGCGCTGACCAACATCACGCTTAACATTTTGTTAATTCCGCGTTTTAACGTAGTCGGCGCAGCCAGCGCGGCATTGGTCGGCAATTTTTTAATTTTCGCAATTGGCTATTATTTTACGCCAAAAATAACGCAAATCTCGCACAAATATTTATTCAAAACAGTTTTGCAAATCGCTCTCTCCGCAGGCGTGATGGGGTTAGTTGTTTATCAAATTAACCAATTATCAAATTTTATTATTGCCATTTTAGTTGGCGGAGTCATCTATTGCGCGATGGTGTTTATCACCAGAGTTGTCCGTGTTGAAGATATTAGAAATTTAAAAATTAAAAATTGATTAAAAATTATAAATTACAAATTAAAAATTCAAAAATATCTTATGAAGAAAACGTTAATTATCACTTGGGACTTTCCTCAGCAAGTCGGGGGAATTGCGACATACGTCAAACAATTCGCTGACTCAATGCCAAATGATAAAGTCGTCGTCTACGCGTGGAAGTTGAAAGGCCGGGAAAAAGAGTGTAAAGAGTTTGACGCAAAATCGCCATATAAAGTCATTCGCAAGAAACCGCTGTGGCCGCGGCTTTTCTGGCCTCGGTGGAGCAGATTGCTTTGGCAGATATTTTGGATAGTTAGAAAAGAAAAAATTGAAGCGATTCATATTCATCAGGTTTTGCCGGTCGGGTATATTGGATTAGCAATGAAAAAACTATTTAAAATTCCGTATCTTGTCTTTTCTCACGGCACAGATATTAGAGAAGCAACTCGGACAAAATGGAAAACAGCCATGGCGCGCAAAGTCGTGTTTGGCGCTGAACAGATTATTGTCAACAGCGAGTTTTTGAAGTCCCGCTGGCTTAGCGCTTTGTCGGAATTGCAAAATAAAATTACTGTTGTGTATCCTTGTCCGAATGATGGCTTCTTTGTCGCGCTGTCTAATGAAGAAATCGCACGACTTAAAAGCCAGCTCGCGCTTGATGGCAAAAAAGTAATGCTCACAGTCAGCCGTTTAACCGAAGGCAAGGGCTTTCCGCATCTATTGCGGCTTATGCCAGAATTATTAAAATCAGTGCCAAATCTTGTTTGGCTAGTTATCGGCGATGGCCCTAAAAAACAAGAACTTTTTGAAACTACGCGGAAAAATAATTTGCAAAATGTTGTCAGATTTATTGGCGCGAGCAGTCATGATGAGGTAAAAAAATATTTTTATACTGCTGACTTATTTGTTTTACTTACACACCCGGATGAAGGGCGGGAAGAGGGGATGGGGTTGGTGTTTTTGGAGGCCTCGGCTTGCGGGTTGCCGTCTGTCGCGGGTAAAAGCGGCGGAGTCGGCGAAGCGGTTTATGACGGCCAGACCGGCGTTATTGTGGATATTTACCGCGGCGATAAGTCCGTCATCAGCGCGATTGTTGGATTGCTCAAAGACCCTGTGAAGTTAAAAGCAATGGGCGAGCAAGCTAAATTGCGCGCGCAGTATGATTTTAAATGGGAAGCGCAATTAGCTAAGTTAAAAGAGTGGTTATGATTAGTGTCATTGTGCCAGTGTATAATAGAATAGACGCGCTTAAACGAGCGTTGGATTCAATTGCGAATCAGACGTACAAAGACGTTGAGGTGATTGTGGTTGATGATGGAAGTAGTGAAAAATTACAAATTCAAAATTACAAATTCCAAAATAACATACCGGTACTGTTGTTGAAACAAGAGAATATGGGGGCGCCGGCGGCGAGGAATAGGGGACTCGCGGAGGCCAAAGGCGAGTATGTGATTTTTTGGGACGCGGATGTTATTGCCGCGCCGCAAATGTTGGAGAAATTAAAACAGGCGCTGGATGAGAATCCGAAAGCTAGTTTTGCTTACTGTAATCACGTAACACGTACCACGTATCACGTATCAAAAAAAATGTCAGCGAGAGAATTTGATATTGAGCAATTGAGAAAAAATAACTATATTCATTCCACCAGTTTGATTCGTCGTGAAGCTGTAATAA
>JACRDX010000025.1 GCA_016212745.1 Candidatus Falkowiibacteriota bacterium
AAAATAAACAGTTTGAAAATTCATCCGATAGAGTGCGTTGGCGTTAACACGCCAGAACAGTTAGCCATTGTTGAACGTTTGTTAAAAAAATAAAATATGCGCGTAATCGCGGATTTGCATATACATTCAAAATATTCTCGCGCAACGTCTAAGCAAATGGATGTTGAACATTTGGATTTGTGGGCGCGCAAAAAAGGAATTCAGATTTTGGCAACCGGAGATTTTACACATCCGCAATATTTGAAAGAGTTGAAAGAAAAATTGATTGAGGACAGCAGCGGCTTGTTGAAATTAAGTACTAACCTACCAGCTACAAGCCACCCTCCTACAAGCTTCATTCTTTCCGGTGAAATCAGTTGTATTTATAAAGACAAAGGAAAAACGCGGAGGTTGCATTTGGTGTTGTTTGCGCCGAGCTTTGCTGTTGTTGATAAATTTAATGCTGAATTATTGAAACGCGGATGCAATTTAAAATCTGATGGTCGGCCAATCATTGGCTTGTCAGCAAAAGAGGTTTTAAAAATTTGTTTAGAAATAGATGAACGATTAATGTTGGTTCCAGCGCACGCGTGGACCCCATGGTTTGCGGTGTTTGGCTCAAAATCAGGATATGATTCATTGGAACAATGTTTTGAAGAGTTAACGCCAAGTATTTACGCAATAGAAACAGGATTGTCGTCAGATCCTGCAATGAATTGGCGGCTTTCAAAATTGGATAATGTAATGCTGATTTCAAATTCTGATGCGCACAGTCCGGAAAATTTAGGACGCGAGGCAAATGTTTTTGACATTGAAAAAATCACTTATGACGAAATTTTTGCAATATTGAAAAATAGAGACGCGAAAAAATTTTTATATACCATTGAATTTTTTCCAGAGGAGGGCAAGTATCATTGGGATGGGCATATGAAATGTAAATTTTCCTGTGCTCCAAAAGACAGCGTAAAATTTAAAAACATTTGTCCTATTTGTAAAAAAGAATTAACGCTCGGCGTGGACCATCGGGTGCAGGATTTGGCTGATCGTGAAGTTGGTTTTAAACCAGCGCGCGTTGTTCCGTTCCGTAGCGTGGTTCCACTAAAAGAAATAATTGCTGAATGTTTACAGCAGGGAAAAGCGAGCAAGCGCGCGCAGGATTTGTATGAAAAAATGCTGGCACAAAAAACAGAGTTTGAAATTTTATTGGATTTGGATGAGCAAGCGATTATAAAAATTTCCAATGATGTAATTGCAGATGCAATTACAAGAGTGCGCAATGGGAAAGTTGTAATTAAGCCGGGATATGACGGTGACTATGGTATTGTAAAAGTTTTTTCAGAAGATGAAGCAAAAAAATTAAAGCCGCGGCAGAACGTGTTGTTTTAGAAATTTAAAATATTTTAGAAATTTTAAACCCCGCCGAATGGCGGGGTTAGCTTACTTGCGTCGTTTTGCAGCTTTTCGTTTTTTTGCTGGCTTTCGTTTCGCAACTTTTCTTTTTGCAACCTTTCTCTTTGCTGGTTTTTTGCAGCGGCAAGCTGATTTTCTTGCCTTTTTTGTTTTTTTAGCGACCTTTCGTTTTGCCGCCTTTCTTTTTTTGATAGGCATAGTTTTTTGATCCCCCCTAACATCTATATTTTTGGCGATAGATTGAAAGGATGTGGGAAGATTTTAATTTTCTACATTCCTTTATTCCATTATAAAAATGTTTTTTAGATATAACAAATTTTTTTGTGACAACCTGTGGATAACTGATTATAGAAAAAGATACCCGACAAAACTGGTTGCAATTATAAACAACATCGCCAGCGCAAGTTTCCACGCGAATTCTCGTTTGCCTTGGATGAATGAATAAACGGTTTTGCTCAAAAGATTTGTAGCGTTGACGCAGAGAAAAGTGAGCAGCGCCGTTTGAAATGTGATTGTTTTATTAACCATTTCTGCGAGATTGATGATGATCGCGTCCATGCCGGAGAATGAGGCGATGACAGAACTGAACAAAAATCCTTTTGTCCCGAAAAACGCGAGACAGAATTTTGTGATTGCTTTTATTGAAATCAACAATAACGCAAATTTCAGCGCGGGCGCGAGGCTGAATATTTTAAGTTCTTTAGTTTCAATTTCCGCGCCCGCGCGTTTTTCAATTGTTTTCTTTTTTCCTAAGTATAAATAGAAAATTCCAACCAAAAGTGCGGCGAGTAAAATTGTCAAAAGTGTTGGCGTAATTTTTACTAACCAAGTTCCATTCAATGGCGCGATTAAAACAAACATTTGCAAAAAGCTTGTCATGTTCGCGAAAATTGCCGCAGAAACCAACGTGTTGATTTTCAAATTCTTTTTGCTTTGTTGCGCCAAAGACTGGGTTGTTGAAGTTGATGAAACAAATCCACCCAGCATGCTTGTCAGATATATTCCACTTTTTTGTCCAAAAATTTTGCTCAAAATATATCCGAAAACATCAATGCCAGTTACCAATGCCACGATAAACCAGAGTTTAAATGGATTCAGTATTTCCAATTTTGCGAGCGCGCCAAGGTTGATGTCATACGCGCCGAAGATAGTTGAAAGTCCGGGAATGTCGGTTAAAAAATACGATTTGTTTGGCAAAAATGGCAAAATTACCAGCGCGATTATCGCAAAACTTAAAAATCCCTGCAGCTCTGATTTTTTTATGCCGATTGCAAGCAGTTTGAATTTTTCTTTGAAAGCCAAGAGCGCAAGTAAAACGACCGTCAGTGCAATTGTCACTTGGATTGGCAAAATTTCGGTCATTACCAAAAAACCGATAATAAAAACATACAGCACGCAAAGTTCTGTTGTCATGCCCGTGGATTTTGTCAGCCAGCCGTCAATAATGTAATAGGAGCAGAGCAAAATTATAACGGCGCTGGCGATAATCGCGCCAATGTAACAATAAGAATTTATTGACAACAATCCTACGATTGCGCCAATGGCAGCGACAATCGCGAAAGTGCGCAGACCACCTGGCGAGCCCAAGTCAAATTTTTGCAATCGTTTGGATTCAGCGTCTTTTTCTTCTTGATGGTGCGCTTGACGTTCCAATCCAATTACTGCGCCAAGCGCGATGGCGATTAAAAATTTTAAAGGCAATGATAAAAACATGTACACATTTTTTTATTTTTCATTTTTTATTTAAATATTTAATGCGCAATAAATTGCAACGCCAACAAAACCCAAAAGCGCGATGCTACTGAAAACAAATTTGAGCGCGCCAAAAGGGATGTCCTCCAAATTTGATCCGATCATGTCAATGAAGAAACTGAACATATTAATAATATTATATCATGTTAGTGCGGCATTAATAAAATAAATGTCCACAGCAACGAATTGTTCAATGCGGTAAGGATAGCCTGCTGCTGGAAATTTTTACGCTTTTTGTTTATAATACTGAAAAGATTATGCTGAAAAATAAGGAAAACTTTGTAGGAGTTTTTGATTCTGGATTTGGTGGGATAAACATTTTGCGAGGCATTGTAAAAAAACTGCCTGATTATAATTATTTTTATTTTGGTGACACTGCGCGCACGCCATATGGTACGCGATCTAAGGAAATAGTTTACGAATTTACCAGACAGGCCGTTGATTTTATGTTTGCTAATGGTTGCGAGATTATAATTCTTGCGTGCAATACTGCGTCCAGTAGCGCGCTTCGCAAGATTCAGCGGAAATATTTGCCAATGCATTATCCTGCCAAAAAAGTTTTAGGTGTTTTGATTCCCGCGGCAGAGGAAGCGGCTGCTAGGACAAAAAATAAAAGGGTTGGCATTATCGCGACAGAAGGAACTGTGCGATCCGCGGTTTTTGCGCGGGAGCTTACGAAAATTAATCCCCAAATAAAAGTTTTTCAAAATCCATGTCCCTTGCTTGTGCCGATTGTTGAAGCTGGCGAACAAAATTCAAAAGCGGCCAAACTAATTTTGGAAAAATATCTCAAGCCGTTAATAAAGAAAAACGTTGATACATTAATTTTAGGGTGCACGCACTATGGAATTTTGGAAAAGCAGATTAGAAAGATAGTTGGTCGCAGCATCTCTATTATTTCTGAAGCAAAAGTTGTCGCGAAAAAATTTAAAGATTATCTTGAAAGACATCCAGAGGTTAAAAGCAAACTTGGCAAGGATGGTGTTGTATTTTTTAACTCAACAGATTTGACTGGCAAATTCATTGTTTTGGGAAGCAAATTTTTTGGTAAAAAAATTAAAGCGCGCAAAATGGTGCTTTGAAAAGAGTTGATTTTTTGTTTTTTTTCAGGTAGTATGAGTTTATAGTTTTATTTTGGGCTGTTAGCTCAGCTGGTCAGAGCGCCTGCTTTGCACGCAGGAGGTCAAGGGTTCGACTCCCTTACAGTCCATTTTTTGTTGTGTCGGCATAAATAGCAGCGCGAATAATAACCAAAATAGAATTGATAAATCGTTTTTAAAATAAGGCACGTCAACAAGCCCGTGGATAACAATCGTTGATACGCTCCAAACTATGGCAAGCGCAATGGTTCTGTCCGCTCGCGTAGACATTCGAAGAATAAATATTAACAAACCAATCCAGCTTAGCAAGCCGAGCAATCCAAGTTCTGACCAAAATGTTAAAATAAAATTGTGTGGATACATGAAAATTTCCACGAACGGCCAGATGTGATATGGCGCAATTACTGTTTGGTAGCCAGATAACCCCGCGCCAAAAATCGGATGGTCTTTGAGCATTGTCCAAGTTTCTTGCCACATTTTTATTCTCACTTGGCCAGACCAGTCTTTCAATAAAATTTCGCTGACGATTTTTGGCGCGGGATTCAAATATATTAAAATTCCGGCGATAATAATTAGCAAAATCGCGAGCCATTGCGTTTTTTTATTTAGCAGCGCGACAATAAGCGCGCCTCCGATGAGTGCGGCCATTGCGCCGGTTGAATGAGACCAAACTATGGCCAGCATGCTGAATATAATTGATAAAAGCAGAATAAAAATTTTTCCAAAACTTTTTATTTTTTCTCGTTCGTGCGCAGTTGTAAATTTTTTCCAGCTGGTTGTCAGTTTTAAAAGTAGCAATGGGAAAATCGGCGCAAGGTATAAGCCGATGGCGTTTGGAAAACCGTAAAAACTGGTCACGCGATACACATTGTCTTTACCCCAAAAAGAATAAGGCACAAACCATCCGCTGAATTTTTGAATTACCGCGAGCGCGCTGACAAAAAAAGCACTTATGGTCAGCGCGCCAATAATTTTTTTTGCGTCATCTTTTGTTTGAAAAACATCAAGGCAGATTAAAAACAAAATAATTGGTTCAATAAAGTAGGATTTCCAAATTCCCAGCGCAGCCAGCGTGTTTGGTGAAATAAAAATGCTGATTGTCACGGACAATAAAAAAAATCCAATAATGATTTTTAAGGATTTTGGAATTTTATTAAGAATTTCCGCGATTGATTTTTTTAAATTTTTCGCAAGCAATTTTTTCGCAATCCAGCCGCCGATTACCATTATGAGCATGATTTCCAAGAATGTTGTTGGTAGCCCGAAAAGTTTGAAGCGAATCAGGTATGTCGGTAAAAGTGCGATCAAGACGCAAATCGCGGCTTGCATGTTTATTAAACTGATCGCGCGGAAGATTAAGGAAATAGTCAGGAGCATAATGTTTATTTATTATCCGTTTTTACATTCCAAAAGTCAAAATTGTTTATTTGGCATTATTTTGTAGAGACGCGGCAATGCCACGTCTCTACATTGAATTTATAAAATTTTTTATTTTATTCTCCAAATCTAGGGCTGTGTATAACCATTACCCTGAATTTCAAATTAATAAATATTTTGAGGATTATTTCTATCCAATTCCCATTTTATTGGATTATTCAAAAGATATTGGCTGATTGTGTGCATAGATTCGCGTTTGCGGATAATGTGGTCATAATATCTTGTTTGCCACTCGAATTTTGTTTTTGGATGTTTTTTTATTATCATTTTTTTGCAGATTGATTTAAATGAACCAATAATTACGGGTAAAGAGCCGGCTCTTGGGGTGATAGCAGACATTTGAGGGTGAATGCCAGCGTATAGTTGCTTAGACGTTTGTTTTTTTGTTTCAGGATTATCTATCGTGATTATTAGATGAATGTGATTTGGCATTACAATAAACATTTCCAATAGGGTATTGGGAAAATGGACAGGGATTTGTTTTATAAAAGATCCCACAATTTTTCCTATGGGGGATAGGTGCATTTTATAGTTTTTAATTTTTCCGAAATGGCATTTTCGTTTTTTTGTGCAAATTGTTACATAATACCAACCGTCTTGGCCATAATCCCAATGTTGCAGGCGAGTTGTTGGTATTCGGTATTTGTTTCGAAATAATAATGTTTCCATATTTTTCTTGTAGAGACGCGGCAGTGCCACGTCTCTACCATAGAACAGAAAAAATTTTTTGCGAAATTGAGGGTTGTGGAAAAGTGGCACCCGTGAAAAACGGGGTTGATTTTTACAGCTAAATTTTGTATTATGTATGTATATTATAAATTACATTTTTTATGACACCCTTTCAGAAAAGAGAAGAAGAATTATTGAAATTTTGGAAAGAAAATAAGATTTTTGAAAAGTCGGTGGAAGCGCGCGACGTGAAAAAATCGTATGTTTTTTACGATGGCCCGCCATTCGCGACCGGTTTGCCGCACTATGGCCACATTGTTGCCAGCACAATAAAAGATGTTGTGCCGCGTTTTTGGACAATGAACGGCCGCCGCGTTGAGCGCAAATGGGGCTGGGATTGCCATGGTTTGCCGATTGAAAATATCGTTGAGCAAGAATTAAAATTAAATTCCCGGCAGGACATTGAAAAAATGGGTGTGGCAAAATTTAACGAGGTGTGTGAATCAAAAGTTTTGATGTACGTCGAAGAATGGAAAAAAATTATTGAGCGGCTCGGACGTTGGGTTGAGATGGAAAACGATTACAAAACAATGGACCTGCATTTTATGGAGTCGGTTTGGTGGGTATTTAAATCTCTTTGGGACAAAAAATTGATTTATGAAGGCAGAAAATCCATGCACATTTGTCCGCGCTGCGAAACGACTTTGAGTAATATTGAAGTTGCTGAAGGTTATCGCGATGTTGTTGATTTATCAATAACCGCGAAGTTTGAATTGGTTGACCAACCCGGAACGTTTGTTTTGGTGTGGACAACAACTCCGTGGACTTTGCCTGGCAATGTTGTTTTGGCGGTTGGAGCTGACGTTGACTACGCGTTAGTTGTTGAAAAGGCTGACCCAGATGTTAAATACATCATGGCAAAAGCATTGGTGCCAAATGTTTTTGGCGAAGAAGAATTTGAAATAGTTTCAGAATTCAAGGGTAACGCGCTGGTTGGAAAAAGCTATAAACCGTTGTTTGATTATTTTGTTAGAGCTGACATGTTGAACAAAGAAAATTTGTATAAAATCGTGACGGCAAATTTTGTTTCAACCGATGATGGGACTGGCGTTGTGCATATTGCTCCGGCTTTTGGCGAGGATGACATGTTGCTTGGTAAAGAGAAAAATTTGCCATTTATTCAGCACGTTTTATTGAACGGGAAATTTGTTGACGAAGTAAAGGATTGGGCTGGCGTTGAAGTTAAACCAAAAGGAGATCCAATGGCAACTGACAAAATGGTCATTGAGCATTTGCAAAAACAAGGGTTGGTTTTTGACAGCAAGGAATATACTCACAGCTACCCGCATTGCTGGCGCTGTGACACGCCATTGTTGAATTACGCAACATCATCTTGGTTTATTGCTGTGACAAAAATCAAAGACGATTTATTAAAACAGGCGAAAAAAATTTACTGGTTTCCTGAACACATTAAAGAGGGCAGGTTTGGCAAATGGTTGGAAGGAGCTCGCGATTGGGCGATTTCGCGGTCGCGATATTGGGGAAACCCAATGCCGGTTTGGAAGTGCGCGTGCGGCGAGGTGATTGTTGTTGGTTCGCGCGAGGAATTGGAAAAATTGAGCGGTCAAAAAATAGAAAATTTGCACAAACAATTTGTTGATGAAATAGAATTGCAATGTCCAAAATGTAAGGCAAGGGCGCGCAGAATTCCAGAAGTTTTGGATTGCTGGGTTGAGTCAGCGTCAATGCCATATGGCCAGTTTCATTATCCTTTTGAAAATAAAGAAAAATTTGAAGAAAATTTTCCAGCGGAATTTATTGGCGAGGGAGTTGACCAAACGCGATGCTGGTTTTACGTTTTGCACATTTTGAGTACCGGGTTATTTAAAAGGCCGGCGTTTAAAAATGTTATTGTTAATGGAACTGTTTTGGCAGAAGATGGTAAAAAAATGTCAAAGCGTCTGAACAATTATCCTGATCCAGTTGAAATTTTTGACAAATACGGCGCGGACGCGATGCGGTTTTATTTAATGAATTCGCCAGTGGTCCGCGCCGAGGATTTATGTTTTTCAGAAAAAGGCGTTGAAGAAGTTTATCGCAAAATCGTTTTGATTTTGTTGAATGTTTTGTCTTTTTATAAAATGTACGCGTTGGACATAAAAGTTGAGCGCGCGATTCCAAAGAGCAAAAATATTTTAGATCAATGGATTTTGGCAAAACTGAATATTTTGATAAAAGAGACAACTGAACAAATGGAAAAATATAATATTGCTGATGCGGAGCGCCCGATCGGTGATTTTATCAATGAACTTTCCACGTGGTTTGTCCGTAGATCGCGTGACCGTTTTAAGCGCGCTGATGAAAAGGATAAAAATGATGCGATTGCGACATTAGGTTTTGTTTTGTACAAATTGAGTTTGGTAATGGCGCCGTTCACGCCGTTTTTGGCAGAGCACGTTTACTTGGCAATGAACGTTGAAGACGCGCGCGAGTCAGTGCATCTTGAAGACTGGCCCGGCCTACGCCAATGCTTCGGCGGGCAAGCCATAGGAAAATCGCAAAATGAAATTCTAGAGCAAATGGATTTGGCGAGAAAAATTGTTGAGTTGGCCTTGGCGGCGCGCGAAGAATTGAAAATAAAAGTGCGCCAGCCGCTTTCAATATTGGAATATTTTTTACCTAATAAGAAAAAGTTAGAAAAAGAAATTGAAAATATTATTGCTGAAGAAGTGAACGTTAAAGAAATTGTTGCGTCGGAAAAAATGAATAACAAAATTGGATTCAAATTGAAAACGGACACTATCGCGTCTGTAAATTTGTCTGAAGAAATTCCCGCGGAATTGCAAAAAGAAGGTTTGCTGCGCGAGCTTGTGCGGCAGGTCAATTCTTTGAGAAAAAAACAGGGATTAACGATCAGCGACCGCATTGTTATTAGTTATAAAACTGACAGCCCTGCGATAAAAGATTTGTTGGCTGACAACGAAATGCTGGCGAAATTCAAAGAATCGGTTTTGGCCAGCGACGTCAGACAGGGTGATGGTGGACTTGAAATGAAAATTAATGACGAGATTGTCGCAATCCGTTTGGCATAATTCCTAATGACCCCGCCATAGGCGGGCAGGCAAACCCCAATGACCAATCAAATCCCAACGGATAAATGACCAATTGGGATTTGGGACTTGGTTATTCATTGGTCATTGATCATTGGCCATTTGGGTTGATTTATGGATCCAATAATACAGACAATCAGGCCGCGAACATGGAAAAAATGGGCAAAACGATTTATTTTTTTATTTTTTTTGCTGATATTAATTATTGCTGGAATTCTTTTTTCAATAAATCATAAAGTTGCTGATAAAATTTTTACAATTAATTCGGCGCCGAAAAAGCAAGTGGCAGTTGTGTTCGGCGCCGGTTTAAAGTTTAAGGACTGGCCCGGCGATTTTTTGAAAGACAGGATATTGATCGCATTGGAACTTTATAAAGAAGGAAAGGTTGAAAAAATTTTAATGAGCGGCGACAGCGCTGATTTGACGCATGACGAAGTAAAAGCAATGGTGAATTTCGCGGTGACGCAGGGATTGAAAAGCGACAATTTGATTCTAGATCCGCTCGGGCTTTCAACTTTTGACACGTGCAAGCGTTTGAAAAATATTTTTAAAATCAGCGACGCGATTTTGGTGACGCAAAGCGTACATCTCACTCGGGCGTTGTATGTTTGCAATAAACTGGGCGTTGACGCGGCTGGCGTGGCAGCTGATTTGAGCGATTATTCTGGAATGTGGAAATTTAAAATGCGGGAATTTTTTGCAAGCTTAGCGGCGTGGTGGCTCGCCGCGCCGTAGTCTTGCCAATGGCGCGGGACGGTTGACAATATTTTTTTTGTATTTTAAGATACCTTTTACGGTAGTAGGAGGGAAAACCATGGGAACGGTCATTGGTTGGGACGTTTTGCTGATGCGGCGAGTACGCCGCAGATACAACGTTGAATTTGCTTGGGTAAGAGCGCGGAGGAGACTCTTCCCGCGGTGCACGATTTTTACGAGAGAATGGCTCCGCATGGCGGAATTGATGAAGCAAAACAGAAAAAGGCGACTCACCAACGGCAGGTCGTCCATGGACACAGGATAGAAGAACCTTCTATCCTTTTTTATTTTTTCTAAATAGTTCCAATACTTTTTTGTATTTTGCCGCTATTTTTTCTTGGCGATCTTTTAAGGCGGGGGAGGTGGAAGTTTGCGATATTTTTGTCAAAAATTCAATCCACGTTTCAAGCTGTTCTTCAATTCTCTGGAATATTTCTTGTTTGTATCTTTCAAGTTTGTTTTGGTCGTCAGAACTTGGGTTTTTCCCTTTGCTTAATAGATTTTTAAATTCTATTGCTTCGGTTGGCAGCGAGCCAAAAATAATCCGGGGCATTCTGATTGTTCCTTTTATAGCTGGATCGTTGTCATTGATAAAATATTCCGCAATCGCCATTTGGCCGGTCATCAAATTGTTTTGGATTTCTTTTTCTTTCCTTTCCAAAACGTCAGGATTTTGCGCGACCGTCGCGTCAATTGCCAAGTATTCGTAGGTTGGTTTAGCGTCTGCATTGTCAATTCTGAAGCTCAAAATTAAGTCAATGCCGTGGAATAAATCATCATACTGACTTCCCGCGGAAACAGTGACAGATTCATCAAACCATCCGCGATTGTGCAAGGCTTCCATGAGACAATATTCAAAATCCTCGCTCAGCTCTATGTCTTCGCTTTTGTCAAAAGCGCCTTGGGCAAAAATTCTGGCGCGTTTTTCTTTTAGCCGCATGGCGTCGCGTTTTAGCTTCATTTCGTCGTAAACGTCTTCAAACTCCGAAAAATTTGGGCGCGTATCTGCCCAAGACGATTTTATCGCAGTGTCAAAAGTGTAAGCTTTTTCCGGCTTCATATTTGGTCATTTATTTAAATATGGTAGCATTTTTGCAAAAATATTCCAAGGGTTGAAGTAGCGCGAAAAAGTTGAAAAAATATCTGCGGCAGTGTATTATTTAGATGTATGATTGCGTATATAAAAGGTAAAATTAAATTCAAGGGTGAGAATTTTGTGGTGCTGGAAAACAATGGTATCGGTTATCAGATTTTTATTCCGCAGGAATTGTTATTGAAAATTGAAATTGGCGACGCGATGGAATTTTTCATGCACCAGCATGTTCGTGAAGACGCGTTGCAACTTTTTGGATTTGCGACAGCAGAAGAATTAAAATTGTTTGAACTGTTGATTTCAATTTCAGGCATTGGCCCGAAAACAGGACTGGGCGTTTTGTCTGTGGCAAAAGTGGGTGACATAAAATCAGCGATTATAAATCAGGATGCGTCAATTTTGAAAAAAGTTTCAGGCATTGGCGCGAAAATGGCAGAGCGGATTATTTTGGAATTGAAAAATAAAGTCGCGGGAATTGTGGGCGTTGGCGATATTAAATCCAAAGAGGAAATGGGCGCAGACGCGGACGCGATTGACGCGCTGGTTGCCTTGGGATATGCGCGGGAAAAAGCGCGCGAGGTCTTGAAAAAGACAAATTCAGATTTGGATATTGGCGAGCGGGTAAAAGAGGCGTTGAGGATTATTCGTGAATGATTTTTTATGATAATTCGGCATGCGACAATTGAGGATAGGGAACGCTGGGATGATTTTGTGAAGGAAAATGATACTGGCGGATTTACCCAGTCATGGGAATGGGGTGATTTTTTAAATACGCAAAATGAAAAAATTTGGCGGTTGATTGTTGAGGATGACCCGCCTTCGTCCCGCCGATTGGCGGGACTGCGGCGTGGCACGTGCCTGGCAGTGATGTTTTTGTTTAAGTCAGTGGCAAAAATGGGACAGAGTATTTTGTATGCGCCGAGAGGACCGGTAGTAAATGACCAAATCCCAATGACCAATGACCAATCAATGACTAATGACCAATGTTGGAGATTGATTGTTGAGGAAGTTGATAAGATTGCCAAGGAAGAGGGGGCAATGGCGTTTCAGGTTGATCCGTTTTCAGAGGATAAAAGTTGGTGTGGAATTTTTGATGAGCTTGGTTTTGTAAAATGCGAAAGAGATATTTTGCCAAGGCATACTTTAATGTTAGATTTGCGCGGGGACGAGGAAAATTTGTTAAAACAAATGCACGAAAAAACGCGGTACAATATTGGCGTGGCAAAAAAGCATGGAGTTGAAATTGTTGCTGACAATTTGATGTTTAAAGAATTTCACGAACTTTTGAAAAAAACCGAAGCGCGGCAAAAAGTGAAATTTTACGGGCAGAATTACTTTAAAGAACTTTTGAAAGTTCCGTTTGCCAAATTGTACGTTGCAAAATTAGACGGTAAAATTATCGCGGCAAACATTATAATTTGTTGGGATAACACGGCTACATATTTATTCGGCGCGTCTGACCATGATTTTCGCAATGTTATGGCGCCATATTTGTTGCAATGGCAGGCCATAAAAGACGCGAAGCGCGACTGGTTTTGGTTTTATGATTTCTGGGGTGTGGCGCCGGAAAGTTCAACTGGCAAATTGGAAAATTGGGCTGGCTTTACGAAATTCAAAATGGGATTTTCGCCAAACGCGGAAATTGTTGAATATGTTGGGACTTATGAAAAAATTTACCAGCCGATTCAACTTGGGATTTATAGATTTTTGCAAAAAATGTTCAAATGAAAAATTACTCACGGAAAATTTGTAAAAAAGTGACTCGGTACAGAACGCCATCAAGAATCAGGGCAAATAATGTTTATAAAAATCGACGGAGGTCAATATTTAAATTCGAAATCCTAAATTCGAAATCCGAAACAAGCACGAAATCCTAATGTTCCAATATTGAAACATTGGGATTTGGAATTTGTTTCGAATTTAGTGCTTTGCATTTCGAATTTTTTATTGAGGGTATGACTTATTAACAGCCCTCCTTTTTTGTTTGCGCGAATAATTTTTTATGATGACAATATAAGTTCTTTAACCTTTTTCAACGGAGGTTTTGTCATGAAAGTGGCGTGGCTGGTAGGACTGGTGTTGATGGTTGTGTGCGCGGTTGTTGGATGTGTATCGGTACCGCAGTATTTGCCAATCAAAGGCAATGTTTCACGCAATGGAAAAAAGATTTACCATTTGCCAACATGCTCGTCGTACAAATTGACCGCCGTTGATTCTGATCGCGGTGAGCAATATTTCATGACAGAAAATGAAGCCCGCGTTGCGGGTTTTGTGAAGGCAAGAAATTGCAGGCAATGGTAATGTAGCGGCAACGATGTTGCGGAGCAGCGGCGCTGCGGAGCCGACTGGACAAAGTCCAGTCGGCTCAATTTATTAAATCGTTCTATGAATATTCAAAATTTTAAAAAATCGGATAAAATATTTTTGGTGAGCGCGGCATTTGCAACCGGAATCATTTTGGCGTCAATAAATTTTTTATTGGCAACTACATGTTGGTTTGTCATTTGGTTTATTATTATTGTGTTGCGACGCCGCGCTGATTTGGCAATTATTATTTTAATATTCTCTCTCGGCATTTTTTATGTTTTAATCCGCTCGCCGTCTGTGTCAGATGCTGACATTTCATTTTATGCGGATCGGCCAGTTGTTTTTATTGGTTTGATTTTGGACGAGCCAGTTGTTTCTGGTGGTTTGCAAAAGTTGGTTGTTGAAGCAAGCCCGCCGTCGCATGGCTATGGCGAGGCAAGCCCGCCGTCGCATGGCTATGGCGAGGCAAGCCCGCCTTTGTCAGACTACGGCGTGGCAAGCGTGGCAAGTGGGAAAATTTTATTGACATTAAAATCCCAGCCAGAATACAAATATGGCGATCAATTATTAGTTGATTGCAAACAAGTGTCAGCATTAACATCTGGCCAATATTTGAATGACAATGTTTTTGTAAGCTGCGATTTTCCGACTGCGCGGTTGGTTGCGGTTGGACGTGGAAATTTTATTAAAAGTGGATTGTTAAAAGTTAAAAATGCGTTTATTGATAAATTGAATTTAACATTGCAAGAGCCGCACGCATCATTGCTTGCCGGTATTTTAGTTGGTGCGCGAGACAATATTCCAAAAAATTTGGCAGATGATTTCCAGCGCGCTGGAATTTCGCATATTGTCGCAATGTCCGGTTATAACATTACGGTTGTAAGCGCGATGATAATGAACATGCTGGTTTTTTATTTCATTCGTAGACAACGGGCATTTTGGTTTGCGGCCGCAGGCATATGCTGTTTTATAATGTTGGCAGGCATGTCAGCATCAGTTGTGCGCGCCGGAATAATGGGAGTCATTATTTTATTAGCAAAACAACTTGGGCAAATCGCGAAAATTAAAAACATTTTGACAATAACGCTACTTATAATGCTGCTGCTTGAACCAAATGTTTGGCGCGACGTTGGTTTTCAGCTTTCGTTTTTATCAACAATCGGGTTGATTTATTTGGCCCCGAAAATTTATAAATATTTTTCGTGGGTGCCAGAGTTTGTAGGAACGCGTGATAATGTTTGCAGTAGTTTTTCAGCCATTATTATGACATTGCCTGTGACCATTTATTATTTTCATAAATTTTCAGTTGTGGCCATTGCGGCGAATTTTCTGATTTTGCCAACCATTCCATTAATAATGTTAATTGGATTTATCCAATTGATTCTTGCGTTTATTTGGCTGCCAGTTGCGAAAATTGTCGGGATTGGGACTTTTATTTTGCTTGATTATGTAATCCGCACAGCGCATGTTTATGCTTCATTTTCTTGGTCAATTTTTTCAAGGTGTTTAATAATATTGTAAACATAAACCCCTATTCCCGCAAATTGACCTGTTAATGGATAAGCATTAATACCAATTCTCATATAAAT
>JACRDX010000023.1 GCA_016212745.1 Candidatus Falkowiibacteriota bacterium
ATTGAAAAATCAATTATTTCTACTTTGGCGTATTTTGATATTTTTAATTTTCCGTTGACCAAGCAGGAGCTTTGGCAAAATTTGTGGATAGAAGATCCTGCGACAGTTGTTAATGAAAGTTTGCGGCAGGATTTTGAAAAAGCGTTTGAACGTTTGATTCCTAAATACATAAATTGCGCTGGCGGTTTTTGCGGGCTTGCGTCAGAACAATTTTCGCAAAAAATTGTTACGCGCAAAGAAAATTATCGCGCGGCCATTAGAAAAAAAGATGTTGCCGCGCAAAATGCAAAACTTTTAAGTCGCATGCCGTTCGTAAGGGCAATTTTTTTGTGCAACAATCTTGCTTATGATAATTCTCGCGATGATAGTGACATTGATTTTTTTGTTGTGACTAAACGAGGCAGGTTATTTGTTTGTAGATTTTTTTGCGTTTTATTGATGAAAATTTTGCGGCGCAGGCCAACAAAAATGAAAACGCGCGATAAAATTTGTTTAAGTTTTTGGGTGGACGAATGTCGGCTAGGGTTAGGAGATATTTTAAAACAAAACGATATTTATTTGCATTATTGGTTAAAGCAACTTGTTCCGTTGTACGATTCGCAGAATTTGCTGAACAAAATTTGGCAGCAAAATGTTTGGATAAAATATCGGGTGCCAAATGTTTTGCCATATCGCAGCTCTAGCCGGTTGGTTCAAAATGTTAGACAGGGATTTTTGTCAAGAATTTTTTCCGCGTTTGTTCCGCATTTTGTGGAAAATATTGCGCGTGAAATTCAGATTGCCATGCTTCCTTCGGATGTGAAAAATAAAATGCAAACTAATGATGGCCCCGCCATCGGCGGGGTAATTGTTGGCGTGAATATTTTCAAGGCGCATGTGAATGACCGTCGCGAGCAGTTTAAAAATCTTTGGTTGGAAAAAGTTGAAAAAATATATGCCACGAGTTAAAAAAATTATTATCGCGCTGATTTGTTTATATGTTTTTTTAATTCCTTTGCAAACGCATTGGCTTTACGACCAAAAATTAATCAATGATGAGCCATGGCAATATGGGGCCCTAAAAATTTTTGCGACGGAATTATTGTTTTTCGTAATTTTGTGTTTGGCGATTTTTTATTTTTTTAAAAAATCGTGGGCAATAATAACGTGGCGATTTTCTTGGTTAAAAACAGGGGCGATTTTTTCTTTGTTGTTAATGTGCGCGTTGAATTTTTATTTTGCGATTAACCGAGACATTGCTTTTTACAAATTAACAATTTACATTCAGGCACTTGCGCTATTTTTTCTTTTATTTGCCGTGCGAATTGGTTGGGAAAAGATTTCCTGCGCGCTTGTTTTGTCAGGAGCGGTTCAATCAATTTTCGCGATTATTCAATTTGCCTCGCAAAAAGTTTTTGCGTCAAAATGGCTTGGCATGGCGAGTCAAAACCCAGCGACGTTCAGGACGCCAGTGGTTGAAACGACCGACGGTCGTTGGCTGCGCGCGTTTGGAACTTTTTCGCATCCAAATATTTTGGCTGGATTTTTGGTGTTCGCGATTTTGTGCGGAATTTATTTGTTGATGAACAAAGGAACAACGAACCGGAACGCCTGCCCCGCCAGCGGCGGGGCCAAAATAATGTTGGCTGGTTCAATCGCGTTAAATTCCGTCGGGTTAGCGTTCACTTTTTCGCGCGCAGCGATTATCGCGTTGTTTATTGCGTTGGTTTTCTTAATTTTTTTCTTTGTTAACAAACAGAACCGTGAAGATCATCAATTTAAAATGTTTGCGGCCGCGCTTGGTTTGATTGTAATTTCTTTTTTATGTATTTCTTTGGCATTTCCAAGTTTGATTTTGACGCGAGTCAATGGAGGGCAGCGGCTTGAAGTAAAATCAAATTCAGAAAGAATCGCGGAATATAAAATGGCGCCAACGCTGTTTAAAAATTATTGGCTCTTTGGCGTTGGCGCCGGCAATTATACGCTCGCCAAGGATGCTATTCAGAGTCAACTTGCCCTCCCGAAGCTTGGCGTAGGGGGGTATCAGCCGATTCACAATGCGATTTTATTGGAAATAATAGAATTCGGCATTGTTGGGATTTTGTTGTTGATTGGCTTCGTAATTTCAATTTTAAAAATTGCGCCCAAATTATTTTTATTTAATAGTTTTTCAACTTTATTGTTGTCCGCGTTGTTAATCCTTTCAATTTTTGATCACTACTTGTCCTC
>JACRDX010000027.1 GCA_016212745.1 Candidatus Falkowiibacteriota bacterium
CACAAAAGCTCATTCCAAGATGGCAGTTCTGGTTGGCGACTCTTCACAAGAGCGAGCAGTGTTTCAAGCGCTGCTTGAAGTTCGTTCAAATCGATTCTCTCAATCGCACCAGGGAGTATTGCATGCATGGGCACCTCCTTTTTGAAAAGGACTACTCTTCCAGTTGAGATATAGTTTAGCAAATTACTTATTTATTATCAAGGCGTATTATCCAAGTGCCGCTGCTTTGAAAATTTTCTGGTTTGTTTCAAAATGTTTTTCGCCGATGGTTTGTTTAATGCTTTGCAATAAAATTTCTTCTGTCAATTCTGTTGGCAGAGTTTTTTTATAAAATGCAAAGCCAAGCATGAAGATGTTTAATGCCATGACATTGCCCGTCAATTCTTGAACTTTGTCTGTCCCATTCGTTAAAAAAATGTTTTGGGTTATTGCGCGTAAGGTTTTTTCAATTTCTTCTACGGCCGGATAGGTTGTTTTGTCCGAATAAACTGAAATCGGAATGATTTTATGAGTGTCAAAAACAACGGTCGCTGTTGGTGCTAACAAATTTAAAACACGCAATGCTTCTAATGGTTCCAGCGAAATTAATAAATCAACTTCGCCATTGCTAACCAGCGGTGATTTAATATTTTTTCCGATTTTTATGGAGCATTGTAAACTCCCGCCGCGCTGCGCAAGCCCATGGACTTCTGTCATTTTCGCGTCTTCGCCGCTAAGCAGCGCGGCGGTTGCTATAATTTCAGCTAATGTAATGACTCCTTGTCCGCCAACGCCGGTTATTAAAACATTGAACATATAAAATTTATTTTTTATTGATTTTTATTGCTGAACAAATTTGTGCGCAAACCCCGCAGCCAACGCACATTGTTTGGTCAATTTCAGTAATGCCATTTTCGTGTTTTATCGCGGGGCATGAGAATTTTGTGTAGCACGTTCCGCAATGTTCACACTCTTTTTGGTCAACCTGAAAAGTTGGCCGCTTGATTCCTTGTTGCCGCGACTCTTTTAACATAAGCAGCGCGCATTTTCTGCGAACAAGTAAAACGTTGACCCCGGGTTTTTCCAGCTGGGTTTTTATCGCAGCCTGCGTTTGTTTCAAATTGTACGCATCGGAAATTTCCAAGCTGTTTGCTCCGCACGCTTTGACCAATTCTTCAATGCTGGTTTTGCTGGTTGGCTCGCCCATTCCGGTTTTGTCAGTGCCCGGATTGGGTTGAAGCCCCGTCATGGCAGTTATTGAATTGTCCATTATTACCAAAAGCAGGTTTGCTTTATTGTGAATTGCATTGATTAAGGCCGGAATGCCAGCATGGAAAAAAGTCGCGTCGCCAACAAAGGCGATGTTTTTTTTGTCAGATTTGTTTAGCTGCAAAATTTTGTTGATTCCATGACTAATGCCAAGCCCAGCACCCATTGCGTATTGAAAATCTTGCGTAAAATATGGTGGGAAAATTCCCATCATGTAACAGCCAATGTCTCCGCCAAAAATCGCGTCCGGCACGATTTGTTTTATTGAATAAAATGTCGCGCGATGCGGGCAGCCTGGGCAAAAAACAGGGAAGCGGCGAGGAATGTCGCC
Source organism: Candidatus Falkowiibacteriota bacterium (assembly GCA_016212745.1). Classification (GTDB taxonomy): domain Bacteria; phylum Patescibacteriota; class Patescibacteriia; order UBA11705; family JACRDX01; genus JACRDX01. Next base: position 1,580 of record JACRDX010000027.1, read on the forward strand.
CTTCGACGGGCTCAGGGTGACATTGCGCGCGACCATTTTAATGTTAAATGCGGCAGTCATGGCGTTTTCAATTATTGCCGGCGTTAATTCGCCTGATTGCGGAATAATATTTTTACCAAAAATTTCAATTTGAAGTTTGTTTGTTTGCGCAATTATTGCGACCTGATTTTCAACAAACGGATCCAGCTCTTCAACGATTAACACGCGCTCTTTATTTTTTAGAAAATCAATTATTAACTTTGTTGGCAGCGGATAAATCGTTCCCAGCTTTAGAACTGGAATAGTGAGTTTGTTCTTTTCTAAAATTTCCATCACGTGCAAAAAAGATACGCCAGAACAAATAATCCCAGTGCTATTTTTTTTGTTGTTCACAATAAAGTTTGCCTTAGAATCCACAAATTCTTTGCGCAGCGTTTCTATTTTTTGCAAAAGCTGATTGTGCATTTCTGTGATGCGAGGTTTGAATGCGTTGAATTTTTTTATGTCTTTTTGGAAATCGCCTTTTAATGTTGGTTTTGGAAAAGGTTTTAATTCAACCGGAGCACTGACATGCGCGACACGAGTGGTGATGCGAAACAAAACAGGAGTTTTAAATTTTTCCGAAATTTCAAAAGCATATTTTATTAAATCTTTTGCTTCTTGCTGGTCAGCCGGTTCAATTATTGGAATGTTTGCCATTGTCGCGAAATGACGAGAATCTTGTTCGCTTTGAATAGAGCTCCAGCCGCTGGGGTCGTCGGAGACGACAATGACGAGCCCTGCTCGAGCTTCAATATATGCGGCTGGCAATAAACTGTCGCATGCAACATTTAATCCAAAATGTTTGAACGCGACAAGGCCGCGAATACTGCACAAGGACGCGCCGATGATAGCTTCCATTGCGATTTTTTCATTTGCTGAATATTCAAAGTAAATACCAGCGTCTTTTGCAAGGGCGCTAAAAGTGTCGCCGATTTCAGTTGCTGGTGTGCCAGGGTATGTTGAAACAAAGCCGACGCCTGCTTCAAGCGCCCCGCGGACAATTGCTTCGTCGCCCATTAAAAAACTTTTTCCTTTTGGTTTTAATATTTTTTCTTTGTTCATATTTTATATTTTGCGCAATATTCCTATCGGCGTTTGCTCGCTCGCCTGTCCAAGCGGATTGTCTTTGAAAACCGTGGCGCAAAATTCGTCACTAATTTGTTGATTTGATTTTCCTAAAACATTCACCCCAATGTCATTCGCGTCAATTATCACAACGTCGCATCCGAATTTTTCTTTTATTTTTTTCGCGACCCCGTTAGGGTTTATCGGTCCGAGCTTGGCATACTTGTTGTAAGGCGGCAGGGTGTAGTCGCATGGCCCGTCAATCGCGTTGATATTTTTTCCAATAATTTTGTAAAAAACTCCACGAATGCCAAATGGTTTTGTGATTGCTGATAAAAAAGCCGCAAAAAGCATTTTGAAAATTCCAGCTTCACGAATCGCCAGTTCCATTGTCCATGGGCTGCCAAGTCCAATTCCGTATGGTGATTTTTGGACAAATTTAACAAGCAGTTTTGCCAGCGCTGATGGTTGAATGTCCGCGATTGGAAATGCCCTGCCTTGGCTAATTGCAACGATTTTTTCGCTGATAAATAAAATGTCATTTTGTTGTAAAAATGGCGCGGCGTATTTTTCTACAATATCAATAATGTTGTCGTCTTTTGTGACGACATGAGTTTTAAGCGGGATTCTCGCGTATTCAACGTTGCCGACGGTGATTGTTAATTGCTTGCCTGGGTTTGCTGCGTTCATATTTAGTTATTTTATCAAATTCAACCAGCCGCGGCAAATAAAAAATGCCCCCAGACGGATTCGAACCGCCATTACTGGTTCCGAAGACCAGCGCTCTGTCCATTGAGCTATGGGGGCATGTTGGATGATAGCGAATATCCATTACCTGCCACGTCGAATGACGTGGAGCCATGGGGGCCGGATAAGAATTAATTAGTTCTTTTGGCTTGGCAAGTAATTGAATTGGATTAGAACATCCCTGATTTGTTGTTTTAACAATCTTTTGCCTTCGGTTGTTTTTAAGAATCGTTCTCTTCTTTGTGCGTCGGATTTCAGATAATATGTCTCGTAGTGGAGCAGCTTAAGTGGGAGGTATGTTTTGGTTGAAATAACCTTGCTGATATTGTGCTCGGCAAGTCGGTTCTGCAAATTGGAAGTGCTGCCAGTATAGAGTTGCCCATTATGCATGAGTAGAATATAAACAAAATACATATTAAATCGTTCCGCCCCGTCATTCGACGGGGCGCCCTGTCGGATGACAGGGCGAAGACCAGCGCTCTGTCCATTGAGCTACGGGGGCTGATTGGTGAAATAACTAATGACCCCGCCATAGGCGGGCAGGCAAATCCCAATGACCAATCAAATCCCAATGGGCAAATGACCAATTGGGATTTGGGATTTGGTCATTCATTGGTCATTGGACATTGGCAATTGGTCATTTCCTTTTATATCCATCCTTTTGCGTGCAAGCCAGCTCGCGCAGCGTGCTCTTCTGCTTCTTGTTTGCTCAATCCTTTCCCCGTGGCGATTAATTCCTTTTTTAAATATACGCCCACAACAAATGTTTTCGCGTGGTCCGGCCCAAATTCTTCTTCCACTTTGTATGATGGCGTTGTGCCAATCTCTTCTTGCGCCTTTTCCTGAAAATAACTTTTCGGGTCAACGTAAAGTTTTTGTTCCAAAATAATAGGCAGTTCTGGCAAAAGATATTGGCTGATGAATTTTTTTGCCGGTTCCCAGCCGCCATCCAAGTAAATCGCGCCAGTTACCGATTCAAACGCGTTTGCCAAAATATATTGCCGCGCTTTGCCCTTGTCTTTTGATTCGCCTCGACTCAAAAATAAATAATCTTCCAAGCCGATTTCTTTGGCAATGTGCGCCAGCATTTTACTATTTACCAAACTTGCTCGCCAATTTGTTAATTCACCTTCTGGATTTGGATAGTTGTTGTACAAATGTTCTGTGACGACCAATTCCAAAACAGCGTCGCCCAAAAATTCCAAACGTTCGTTATGGTCAACCCCGCAATCCGGATGCTCGTTCAAATATGAGCGATGAGTGAGGGCCATGCGCAAAACGTCCTTGTTTTTAAATTTCGTTCCAAGTAATTTTTCCAATTTGCGTAAATTTTTTTCCATAGTTTGAAGCGGTTATTGGTTGCGGTCTCGATGCTCGTTTCGTCTAACGTTCAACGTTCATCGAAACGGACATCAATACCCTTAACCGTTGTTCGTTTTTGTTTCCTTATCTTCACTTTTTTTCTGTACATTTGTTTCGCGAAAAATTGAGCCAAGAACTCCATTCACGAATTTGCGTGATGGCTCGCCATTAAACTCTCGCGCGATTTCCAGTGCCTCGTCAATCGCGACTTTTGCCGGGGTGTCAGGGTCAAAAAGCAATTCATAAATTCCCATGCGCAAGATATTGCGGTCAACGATTGTAATTTGTTCAATCGGCCATTCGGGCGCGTATTTAGTGATATACTCGTCAATTTTGTTCAGATTTTCAAATACCCCATCAACCACCTTTTTTACAAACGAAAGTTCTTCCATGCCAGGGTATAGGGACTTTGCCAAATAGTCAATAAATCCCCCAATTTTTTTCTTTGGCGCTTGATTAAAATCCCATTGAAACAGCGCTTGAATAATGAGGCGGCGCGCAGTATGCCGGTTTTGTTTGGACATAGCGTAATAAGAATTTTTAATTTTTAATTTTGAATTTTTAATGAATGCTGAAATTTGAATGTTTGAAACAAGCATTTAGCATAGAAATCATAACAAACACGAGCAGTTCTGTCCAATTAAGCGCGTTTTGAATTTCAACATTAAGACATTAAGATTTGATTCAAAATTCAAAATTCGAAATTGAAAGTTTTTTCACGCTGGGTTATTATAACAATAACGGTAAAAGGTTTCGCGGCTCGTTTCGGTGGACATTGGACGTTAACCGAAACCGAAACGAACATCGAAACCGCAACCGACATCCGCTTAAAATTATGGACGGTTTGTTAAAAGCAAAAATGGCGCGCGGCGCGCTTATTCAGCTGGTTGGCAAAATCGCGAGCTCTGTTTTGGGATTGGTTGCGTTTGCAATGATGGCGCGCTATCTTGGAGTTGAAGAATTTGGAATGTACACGACAGTCACAGCGTTTTTGCAGTTTTTTGGGATTTTGATGGAATGCGGGCTGACACTTGTGACAGTTCAAATGATTTCAAAAAGCAATGTTGACGAAAATAAAATTTTGAGCAACATAATGACATTTCGCGCGATTACCGCGTTTTTGTTTTTGGCGGCCGCGCCGATTATTGTTTTGTTCTTCCCATATCCGCAAATTGTAAAAGTTGGAGTTTTGGTCGCGGCCGCCGCATTCTTTTTCGTTTCTTTGAACCAAATTTTTGTCAGTTATTTTCAAAAAGCTTTGCGCTTGGTTATCGTCACTATCGCTGAAAATGTTGCCAGAATCATTTTGATTGCTGGCGTGATGTTTGCAATGTATTTTGATTTGGGTTTGTTAAA
>JACRDX010000026.1 GCA_016212745.1 Candidatus Falkowiibacteriota bacterium
GCGGATGTGTTTATCTACCTGCTTGATCTCGCGAACCTGCTCGAAATTTCTCTTTTTCACGCTCTTCACGAGAAAGAGCAGGAAAACGAGAAGAGGTCTTGGAGTTGATCGACCACATGGGGTGTTGGAAAACTTTTTCAATACCCCTTTTTATTTGAATTTGAAAGAACAAGAATTTGCCGCCAAAGAAAAACTTGAAATTGTTAATGTTCTCGGCTTCGCCTTTCAATTTGCCCGCCCGCCAAATCCGAGCCACGCTCCGCGTGGCGAGGACAGAATTCCGTTCGAGCTATTTTTAGAATACACCGCCTTCGCCGCGCCGAAGTTCTGCTTTGCAGAACGGAGGCGGGATTCACTTTCTTTCGGCTCGGCTTCGGCCTGGCTACGCCGGAGGCTGCGCCAAGGCGAGCGCGACGAAGTCCGTTAAGACATGCGAAAGCAGAATTTTTTGTATGTATTATGTGTACAGTTTAAAATGTCGAGATGGTTATTATATTGGTTGCACCAATGATATTAAAGACAGGATAGAACGACATGAAAAAGGGTATGTGCCAGCTACGACCAAACGGTCACCAGTAAAATTAGAGTTCTATTTTGCGATTCCCGATAAATATAAAGCCTTTGATTTTGAAAAATATCTTAAGTCCGGTTCCGGGCGAGCGTTTGTTAAAAGACATTTCGTTTAATTAAATATTAAAAAAGAATAGCTAAAATTGCAGCTATTTTTTGTTTTGTCTGCGACTTTCATTTTTGCTATAATAAAAACAGACAATTAATTTTCAACATATGAAAAAAATGTGTAAAAACTCCGTTGGATTAGTGCTTGGTTTGTTTTTTGCATTAGTCCATCTTGTCTGGGCAATTCTCGCTGCCGCTGGCGCAGTCAAGCCATTGATGGATTGGGTTTTATCAATGCACATGGTGCAGTTTGACTTTGGCGTTCTTGCGTTTGACTTGGGCAAATCGGCAATGTTGGTTGTGATGACATTTGTGTGCGGCTATGTATGTGGCTGGGTTTTTTCTGCAATTTGGAATTTGCTTAGGAAAGACTAAATTGTGAATCAAGGCAATAATTAAAAATTGTGACCAATTTTTTGGTAGAATTTTTTGTAAAAATTATTGAAACTGGCGGCTACGTTGGCGTTACATTTTTAATGACATTGGAAAGTATGGTGGCGCCAGTGCCAAGCGAGGCCGTTATGCCTTTTGCCGGATTTTTGTGGTTTCAAGAGAAAATGGCACTGGTGCCCATAATTATTTTTAGTACAATCGGCAGCATTGTTGGTTCATTGATTTCTTATTGTATTGGTTTGTTTGGCGGTAGATTATTTATAGAAAAATTTGGCAGATATTTTTTATTGAACAAAGAGCATTTGGCATCAACTGAAAAATTTTTTAATAAATTCGGCGCAAAGACAATTTTTATCAGCAGATTTATTCCGATTGTGCGGCATTTAATTTCATTGCCAGCTGGCATGGCCAAAATGTCATTACCAAAGTTTATTGTTTATACGATTATTGGCGCTGGTTTGTGGAATACATTTTTAACATGGCTTGGTTATTATCTTGGCGGAAAATGGGAAATAATCAGGCAATACAGCGAAAAAATTGACATTGTGGTTCTAATTATTTTTGTTGCTACTATTATTTGGTGGTTTGCAAAAAGGCGAACGCGTAAAATAATCAAATAATTTTAAATGGCGGGCAGTTCACGACCGAGGAAGCGCGGCGTAACGGAACGCGGATTGATTGGAATGAAAAATAATTATCATGGTATAATAAAATAAGTATGTATTATCCTGAACAACAGAATCGGCCAACTGAATCAAAATCAGCAATAAAATTTTTGGTTATTGCTTACTTATTGTTGGTGGTTTGCTTTTTTTTGTGGAGTTGGCCGATTTTTGGCTTGCCCGCTGAAATTATTATTATGGTTTTGTGCGTTTTTTCTTTGCAAAGTTTTCAACGTCGGTGGGCAATTGTTTGTTTATTGATAAACTGTATTTTTTTGCTTTTGACATTGATTAATATTGGCGTTCGCGTTTATTTAGCATATAGTTAAAATATGAAAAAACAAAAAAATGTTCAATGGCAATTTCCAGAATATAATCAGTATGAACGAAGTCGGCTGTGGTATATTGTAATGCTGGTTTTGCTTGGCGGATTGCTTCTTTATTCTATTTTGACCGGCAATTTTTTATTTGCTATTATTTTGGTTCTGGTGGCGTTCATTTCAGTTTTGCAAAGATTTCAGCCGCCGCTTACGATTGACGCAAGCATTGACACAAAGGGGTTGCGAATTGGCAAAAAAAATATCCCATTTGGCGACATTGAAAAATTTTGGTTAGTGTACAATCCGCCGACTACCAAACTTTTATACATCACTTTTAAAAAAGGGCTAAAAGACAATTTGGCAATACCGCTTGAAGACGCGAATCCATTGGACATCCGCGCGGCGCTAAAAGAATTTTTGGCAGAGGATTTATCAAAGGAAGGAGAGGATTTGAATGAGCAGTTAGAACGAATTTTGCGTGTGTAATTTAAATTATGCGCCCGTAGTTCAACGGATAGAACATGAGTTTGCGGAGCTCGCGATTGAGGTTCAATTCCTCACGGGCGCATTTGTAATATAGTGTTGAAATATGAAAAGACAGGAAGGGAACGTTAAACTTTCGATAGCCGGACAAGAACATCCAGAGCAGACAGCAGAATATTATTTTGATTTATTTAGAGAGGCATCGGGCGCAAATCAAAAAGATGTTGAAGACGCGAGGCGTCTTTTTTTAAATTTGCCAAAGTTGAAACCAAACGCTTTTGAGGCCGGTAAAATGGTAAGGGATTATTTGAAAGAAAATGGATTTAGTTATGATTCTTCAACGTATAAATTGCAAGATGTTATTAAATTTAAGAAAGGTAATTGTTTAAGTTTGTCGCTGATTATTGGATTGGTAATGAAAGAGCGCGGAGTTGAACCGAAATTTCAGACGCTGGTGCATCCGATTGATGCTGTATATCAATATGAAATGCGATTGTTTGACGAATTGAAAAGCGGCGAACATTTTGATTTTCATAATCCTGTGCTGCCAGATGCGCAGGCCGACGTGCCGCAATATTATTTCGCGCCAGTGGAACATCCTGTACTGCTTCTTGATGATAAGCATTTGGAGACCACATCAATTTCTGAAGATGAAACATCAAGCGCAGAACCAGATTCTGGAGAAAGAATCAAAGCCGAAAGTACGCGCGACTCTTCTTTTGAAGAACTTGTCGGTCAGGTTTATTTTTGTCGGGTTGTTGATGAAGTTGATGAAGCAGAAAGCGGATATAAAAGTCGCGCTATAGAATTGTGCAAAAAATCTTTGGCAATTTATCCACGAGGCAGAGAAAGTTGGGGCATGCTATATTTATTGGCAGAAAAAGTTGGCGATGAGAAGTTGAAAAATGAAGCAAAAGAAGAATATTCAAAAATAGGAGGGGATGATTCGTTATGTTATTTTTCTTTGTATGGCATGACCGAGGATCCAAATTTTCTTAATAAAGCGCTGGAAAGATTTCCGGCTTATGCTGATGCGTTCACTGCGAAAAACGTGCGAAATATGCTGGGAAGAGTTAATGAGGCAAGATTTAATTTCGCGGTTGCTGCTTGGTGCGTAGCAAATTCATGCGTTATGAATTTGCGCCAATTTTATAAAAGAAATCAAGATATTATTATAAAATTGTTTGGAAAAGCAAAAAATCCTTGACTTTTAAATTTAAATTGATAAGATATAGACAATCAAAATAGGAGGTGGCCATGAAAGAAGGTACGGAAAAGAAGAAGCCGGAGCGCCCCGTTGTCAACCCACCTGCGGCAGGTGGTGGCGTAGGACCACAATTGAGATTGAGCATGCTGCCGATGCCTGACCTGCGGCTGGAACAGCGGCTGCACATGACCCCGCGAGTTCGCAAGAGGGTTGATTCGCGAGAAGTCGCGGCGCGGACGATGTTGCCGCGGAAGAAAATGTAGAGACGAGGCATGCCTCGTCTTTGCGAGCAGGAATGCACCCCACCGTTCAATAACGGCGGGTTTTTTTATTTGTTTTTCATGGCAAAATCAGATAAAATTAAGTTATGGATTTAAATACACCAATTAAACAATTAACAAGAGTTGGCAAAATAACGGCTGGCAGGTTGGCAAAATTGGGATTGCGTACAGTTGAGGATCTGATTTTTTATTTTCCGTTTCGCTACGAAGATTTTAGAAACATTGTCAAAATAAATGATTTGCAATCAGAATCTGTGGTGACGATACGCGGCAAAATTGAACTTATTGCGAATCGTCGTAGTTTTCGGACAAGAAAAAATGTGACAGAGGCAATTGTTGCCGATGATTCAGGGCAAATAAAAGTTATTTGGTTTAACCAACCGTTTTTAACAAAAACCTTAAAACAAGGTGACGAAATTTTTTTGGCAGGAAAAGTTTCTGGTGACGATTTTGCGGCGCAGATGATTTCGCCGATTTATGAACCTGCCTTCGCAAGGCTTCGGCAAGGCGAGCTAATACACACGGCGCGGATTGTGCCGATTTATCCGCTGACAGCTGGCGTGACTGAAAAACAACTTAGATTTTTAGTCAAACAAACTTTGCCAGCTGTCAGACAGATGAAAGATTTTTTACCGGACGAATTAGTTGCGCGCAACTTAGTTGCGGCCGACAACTTTTTAAAATTAAGCGAAGCGTTGGAACAAATTCATTTTCCAACTGATGAAATATTGTTGGCGGCCGCGAAAAAACGGCTGGGCTTTGATGAATTGTTTTTAATCCAGTTAAGAATACAGCGGGCGCGGCAAGAATTGGATGCTGCTTTTGCGCCCGCTATAAAATTTCTGCAAAAGCCAACCAAAGAATTTGTCGCAGGTTTGCCGTTTAAATTGACAGACGCGCAGCGGCAGGCGTCGTGGGAAATTTTGCAGGATTTGGAAAAATCGCGACCAATGAATCGTTTGCTGCAAGGAGATGTTGGCTCTGGAAAAACAGTGACAGCCGCGATTGCGATTTTGAATGTGATTTTAAATGGTTATAAAGTTGTTGTTATGACGCCAACTGAAATTTTAGCGCAGCAGCATTTTAAAACTTTTCAAAAGTTGTTTGTCAAAAATAATTTTAGGATTGCGATTTTAACGCGCGGCAGCAAATTTGTTGGCGACGAAAAAATGACACCAAAAAAAATGACAGATTTAGTTAATGTTGGCGAATTTGATTTGCTTATTGGCACGCATGCATTGATTCAAGAAAAAATAAAAGTGCCTGATTTGGGGTTTGTTATTATTGATGAGCAGCATAGATTCGGCGTAAAACAACGCAAAGCTTTGGCGCGCGCAAAACAACAAAATGTTGTTCCGCATTTTTTATCAATGACCGCAACTCCGATTCCGCGCACGTTGATGCTGACAGTTTACGGCGATTTGGATTTGAGCATAATTAATCAAATGCCAGCTGGCCGCAAACCAATAATTACAAAAGTGGTGGATGAAAATAATCGCGCGAAGGCCTATGAATTTGTGAGAAAGGAATTGCAAAATGGCAGACAGTCGTTTGTGATTTGCCCGTTGATTGATCCATCAGATACATTGGGATACAAGTCAGTGAAACAAGAAAGCGAATTTTTGGCAAAGGAAATTTTTCCTGAGTTAAAAATTGGATTGATGCACGGTAAATTAAAATCCGCGGAAAAAGAAATGATTATGGCAAGGTTTAACAATAAAGAATTGGATATTTTGGTTTCAACTTCAGTTGTGGAGGTTGGTGTTGATATTCCAAATGCCACGATAATGATGATTGAAGGCGCTGACAGATTTGGTTTGGCACAATTGCACCAGTTTCGTGGCAGAGTTGGCCGCGCGCAATATCAGTCATATTGCTTTTTGTTTTCGTCAAATAATGACCCAGCAGCAATAAAGCGATTGAAATATTTAGAAACCTGCGTTGACGGTTTTAGTTTGGCAGAAAAAGATTTGGAATCGCGCGGTTCTGGCGAGATTTATGGCAGTAGGCAATCTGGTTTGCCAGAGTTTAAAATGGCTAAAATTACAGATTTTGAGCTTGTTGCTTTGGCGCAAAAAGAGGCAAAATGGGTTTTGGAGAATAAAAAAATAACGCCAGAACTATTGGCAAAAATTGAGCGGATGGAATTTGTTGGGCATTGTGAATGAATTGCTCTTGACGTTTAATGATGGTTTTGCTACACTAAAGCCATCTTTTTTGTTCGTCAACATGCAGGAGGGGGAACATGGTGACGAAGCAGCAGAAGGAGTATTGTTGCGGATGCCACCTGCGTGTGGCGCCGCAGGATCCGGACAGGGCAGTTCTGGATGACGGCGCAGTGGCGCACAGGGCTTGCCTTGGCAAGATGCTCGCGCGGGCAGCTGCGACGAAGACCTCGTTGCAGGACTTTGCGCAGTTGTGCGAAGGGGTCAAGCGAAGCGTGGGCGAAGCCGTCTATGGCAAACTGTTTGAGCGTGAAGTGCAGCCAACGTTCAAACAGCGGCAACGAGACAGGCGGCTGCAAGCACGCGTAGCAGCGGCGCAGGCGGCAGCGAGCTGAGGTCTTACCCCCCCACTAAAACTTAGTGGGGGGTTTTTTATAAATTAGAAATTAAATCTTTGATATTGCTGATTTTGCGCGTAGCAATTGTGAGATTTGTCAATAAAGTTGGCGCAAGCGCTTGTTTGAAATTTAGTCGCGCAGCTTCTTTGAGCCGCTGTTCAAGTTTTATAACATTTCTAACTTCGCCGCCAAGCCCAACCTCGCCGACGATGAGCGTGGTTTTTGGAATAATTTTATCCAGTTTGCTGGAAAGAATTGCCGCGCAAACAGCAAGATCAATTGACGGATCATTCACTTTAATGCCGCCGGTAATGTTCAGGTGAATATCTTGATTTGTTAAATTTATTTGCGTGCGTTTTGAAATTACGGCTGACAACATTTGCAGGCGATTCAAATCATAGCCAGACACTTTGCGTTGTGGATAACCAAAAACGGTCGGTGTCACAAGCGCTTGAATTTCAATCAAAAACGGTCGCGTGCCTTCTATAAAACACGATATGGCTGTGCCTGATTGGTCAGCTGATTCAGACAAAAATATTTTGTTTGGATTTTTCATTTCTGACAAACCGGTTTCTGTCATTTCAAAAACTCCGATTTCGTTTGTTGAGCCAAACCGATTTTTAATGCCGCGCAATATGCGAGCGTCTTGCAATCTTTCACCTTCAAGATACAGCACAACGTCAACTAAATGTTCCAATGTTTTGGGTCCGGCAATGGCGCCGTCTTTTGTGATGTGGCCGATTAAAATAATTGGAATATTTAATTCTTTCGCGACCATTAAAATTTTCGCAGCGCAGCAGCGGATTTGACCAATGTTTCCGGGTTCTGATTCCATGTCGTCAGAATAAATTGTTTGGATTGAATCAATTGCAACCAAGGCCGGTTTAATTTGTTTGAGAGCCGCGAGAATTTGTTCCAAATTTGTTTCTGATAAAAAATTTACTGTTCCAAAAAGATTCATTCTGTCATATCGCAGTTTAATTTGTTCGGCTGATTCTTCTCCGGAAATGTAAAGGAGCGGCGAGCCACTTAGTGGCGAGCCGGCAGTTGATTGAATGTGTTTAAAAATTTGTAAAAGCAATGTTGATTTTCCAATTCCCGGCTCGCCGCCAAGCAAAATTAAACTGCCCGGAACAATCCCGCTGCCAAGCACGCGGTCAAGTTCCGCAAGATTTGTCTTGAGTCGCGGTGTTTTATTTGGCGCAAGTTTTTGCAAGTCAACAATTTTTGCCGCATCAAAAGAAACGGGAACTGCTTGTTCCCTCCTTGAAATTGTTTGTTGTTGTAATGTTCCCCATGCTCCGCATTCTGGGCACCGTCCTTGCCATTTTGGCGTCTGCGCACCGCATTTGGAGCACGAATGAACCATCAGGTTTTTTGTCATGTTGTCGTAATATTTATTAACTGCACGCGCCCTGTTTCCATGTTGGTAGATTGATCGCGTCCATCTCTTCGCATTGTGGAACAGTAAGATTTTCTATGGATGTGTTATCTACTGTTGTGCAGCAGCCGAGCGCAGCTGGGTCTGCTGTTGGCACAACGCCTTCGTCGCACGCACCACTCCATTCAAAGTGCATCGGGTCATAATAATTTTTCCATCCGCCGCCCCAGATAAAATTATGTTTTTGGAAAATATTAAGCACCCATGTCGGAATATTTGTCGGAATTGGTTGGCCATTATTGTATTGTTTGCATTCTGTATCGTAAGTTCCATCCTTTAGTTTTGAACAAGCTGGATTTTGACATGGCGCAATATCAACGGCAACTGCAAAACTATGTGGCGACGGTTTCCATTGTCCAGTGGATTTTGATATGCAAGTGGTATCGTCGCAATCAGAACAACTTGCTGCACAGCGCCAGTTATATATCCACGGACGCTGTGTCTTGCCGTTTGTGCTACAGCCTGGCGGGCCGTTCGGTGCGTACACGATTTTTTTAAACTCTGGCCAACGCGGGTCAGCCATGATTTCGGCGCTGATCTTTTGGAAAATCGGCTTTACTACTTTTGCGCAACCACCAGTATTGTTATTGCCAAGAAAGGGACAAGTTGAATCAATAATTAAGTTCATTTCGGTTTTTGATTGTTTTACAACCTGATTCCAGCATGGGCCATGTTTTGTTTGCGATAACCATTGTTGAATGGGCTGGTCGTCAAAAACAACTGGCTCGCTTTTTTTAACCATTGCCAATCTTAAGCTTTTTAGTTTTGTTAATTCTGGATTGATTAGATAAAGGATTAGATATGCGGCCAAAAGGACAATTAATCCGCTGATGCTGCCAAGAATCATTTTTTTGCTTTTTTCAAACAAGGACTTGTTAATCCCGCTGAACATATACGTGAATCCGCCGAAAATTAACAAAAGAGTCGCAAATGCAGCGCCAATAATTAGGGCGTATTTATAAATCGCGATTAGATATTCAGCAATCCACGGAATATCAATTGACTGTGGCTCGCCTTTTTCATTTGTTGTGATGATTGCTTTTGAAAAAGGAGGAAGAGTTGGAATCGGAATGTTTAATGCTGGTCCTTCTACAGCATCAACGCTGGCTGGCGCAGGTGTTGTCGGAGCGGCTGGGGTAGTTTGGGCAAACACAAAACATGGCATCAACGTTGCGATGATGGTCAAGGATATAATCGTTGAGCGAAGCGACATAATTTGAAGCGGACGTCGGTTGCGGCATCGATGTAAGTTTCGGTAAACGTTAAACGAATAACGAAACGTACTTCGAAACCACTAACCGCAGACGAGTTATTTCAATTGAATTGAATGTAGGGTATTGGTTTGTTTATCAACAAAATATAAATATTCACCATCAGGAGAGACCGTCATTTTGTCAATTGTGTAATTATATTCTGGTTCTGCAATAAAGCTTGTCATTCCGGTTGTTAAATCAATTTTGTAGACATAGTCTGGTATTGAATCAGCGATTTCCGGAGTTGTTCCGGCATAGTCAGGTAATTCTTTTGGAACGGCGCAATAAGCAGTGTCATTGTCGCCAAAAGTGCATTTGTTCACCCAGGTTTTCAAATTGATTTTCTTGTGATTGTAACCAACCGTTGTTGGCGACGCGTTGACAATGTAGAGACACGGATCCATATTTTCAACCGGATTGTATGTGCCGTACAATATTTTATCACCGGCCGGCGACCAGTCGTATTTGAAGCCAAGTCCTTTGGCGTCAAATGCTTGAAAATTTTCTTGATTTTGGCCGACCATTTGGATTTTTGTTGTTATGCCAGTGCCACTGCTTTTGAAAAGCGCGACCACCTGACCATTCGGAGACCAATTTGGCAGAACATTGTTTGCTTTGTCGCCCATGTTGTCTATGTATTTTTGTCCAGAGCCGTCAGGATTTGCTATGGCAAGCCAGCTATATTCTGGATTTGGATCCATGTCTTTGAAAACAATTTTGTCGCCGGCCGGACTAAAACTAAAATCTTGCCAGCTTTTTGGCAAAGTTGTTTGCTGGCCAGTTTGAAAGTTGAACAAAATGTTTGATCCGTCCGGGAATTCCAGAACTGCTTGATTGTCATTGTTTGCCCATGTAATATTTTTTACATTTTTGTAAATTTTGTCAGTCAAAAGTTCTTTGTCGCCGGCTGCAGTAATTTTATAAAACGCGCCAGAATTTGCGTCGTATGAATACAGCCCACCGGTTTTGGTGACGCGGAATGACGGAGTTAAATCAAATGAAAGAGTTTTGACTGCTGTTATGCCACCTTTGGCAATGGAGTCGGGTTTAGCGCCAGTTGGCGCTGCGACTTTTGTGATTTTTTTCTCGGCTGCAAATTGTTCAGCCATTTTTTTCTCAGACAATTTTGCCAAATCTTTTGCCGGAAGTCCGCCGAGTGCTTGCCCGGAAATTTCTTCTTCTGTCGGCGCAGTTGGCAACGTAATTTGTCCTGCGCTTGTGAAAAAGAGATAGTAAATCAAAAAGCCGATAACTGCCACAATTAAAATAAAACCAAAAATGAGCAGTATTTTTTTGAGCGAAATTTGCAACATAGAAAATAAAATTATTTTTTGTTTTTAGGGAATCAAATCTTTTATTTTTTCAAGAAATACAACAATAAAAAATACCACAAATAAAATCAGCAAAGCTGGCAAGCAAGAGCCAAATGAACAGCAACATCCGCTGATTGCAGGAATAATTGCTTTTTTCGCAACCTTTTTCGCGACTTTGACGGCTGGTTTAGTCGCGTCATTGGTTTGTTCGTTAGTGTTTGATAACGGATTGAGCGCCATGAGTTAATTTTATCACATTTGGATGATAATTGCTAAATCATGTTGCGAAGAGCTTGAATGCGCTGTTCAATCGGTGGGTGAGTGGAAAAAATAGAGCTTAGAAATTTTTTGCTGGAAAAATACGGGTTGGTAAAAAATAAATGAGCAGTCGCGTTGCTGAATCGTTGCATTGGTTGTTTATATTGACTGATTTTTTCCAAAGCCCGCGCTAATCCTTCTGGGTATCTTGTCATAAGCGCGCCAGACGCGTCAGCTAAAAATTCTCGTTTGCGAGAAATTGCAAGTTGAATCAGCTGGCCGATAATTGGTGAAAGTATTATTAAAATAATTCCGATAATTGCTAATATGCCGTTGCCATTTTTGTTATTATTGCTTCGGCGTCCGCCAAATAAAAAGCTGCGCAAGAACATGTCCGCAATAATTGACAGCGCGCCAACTAAAACAACGACCAATGTTGCCAAGCGGACATCGTAATTTTTTACATGAGAAAGTTCATGCGCGATTACGCCTTCCAGCTCTTCATTTTCCATTGTTTGAATCAAGCCAGTTGTTATCGCGATTGACGAATGTTCTGGATTGCGACCGGTCGCAAACGCGTTGGGCGCTGGGTCATTGATAATATAAATTTTCGGAGTCGGCAGTCCAGCTGTGATGCAGAGATTTTCAACTATTCGGTAGACATAAGGATTTTCTTCTTTGCCAATTGATTTTGCGCCGGCTGAAATCAGCGCGATTTTATCGCCAGCAAAGTAGCTGATTCCGACCATGAACATTGAAATTACAACAGCAATAACCAATGGCGAGTATCCATAATTTAAAACGCGTGACAAAATGTATCCGATTCCCGCGATTAAAATAAAGAATATAAAAATTAAAAAAATTGATTTGCGTTTGTTTGAATCAATTTGATTATACATACTAGAATTTAACAGTGACGGGTTGTTTTTCTGGTTCGTCAGCAGCAAAGAAATCAAATTTTGTGAATCCAAAGATAGCGGCGATTATGCTGCTTGGAAAAGTTTCTCTTTTAATGTTGAAATCTCTAACGTTTCCATTGTAAAATCTGCGCGCAGCTTGGATTTTGTTTTCCGTATCAGAAAGTTCGTCTTGCAATTTTGCGAAGTTTGCTGATGCTTTCAAGTCCGGATAAGCTTCTGCGACTGCGAACAAAGATTTTAAAGTTGCAGAAAGCGCGTTTTCAGCTTTTTCAATTTGTTGTTTGTCGCCAGATGCTTCTGCGTTCATTGCTGACGCGCGCGCAGCTGTCACTTTTTCAAAAAGTTCTTTTTCGTGAGCCGCATAACCTTTGACCGTTTCAATAAGATTTGGAATCAAATCGTGCCTGCGTTTTAATTGCACATCAATGTCTGACCAAGCTTCTTGCGTGCGATTTCGCAAACGGATAAAACCATTGAATACCGCGATGAGCCAGAATATTATCACCGCGGCAACTGCGATGATAATCCAAACAAATGGTGGAAGAGAATTCATATGATTAATGTCAAATATCCAATATCCAATGTCTAATGAAATGTTTAATGCAGAATGCTAAATTTAGCATTTGTCATTTCATTGGAAATTGGTTATTAGTAATTGAAAATTATGCTAATGTTATTGTATAATTAAGCAATATGAATTGCAAATAAGTTTATGAATAACATTTTTAAAGCGTACGATGTGAGAGGCGTTTACCCAAGCGAGTTGAACGAGGAAATAATGGAAAAAATCGGTCGCGCGTTTGTTCAATTTTTGGGCGCTTCTACTGTGTTGGTTGGTTGCGATATGCGGATTTCAACGCCGCAATTGGTTGAAGCATTCAAAAAAGGCGTTGCGAAACAGGGCGCGCAAGTTATTGATCTTGGCCAAATCAGCACTGACTGTTTGTATTTTGCGTCTGGAAAATATAATTTACCGGGCGCCATGATTACTGCGTCAC
>JACRDX010000028.1 GCA_016212745.1 Candidatus Falkowiibacteriota bacterium
AAAGCCGACTTATGGCAGGGTGTCGCGCCACGGCTTGATAGCAATGGCATCCAGCTTTGACCAAATCGGACCGATTGCGAGGTGCGTTGAAGATGTTGAAATTTTGTTTAATGAAATTGCTGGGAGTGATAATTTTGATTCAACAGTAGGTGATCCAAAATTTCGAAACTCGAAATCCGAAATACGAAACAAATCCGAGATTCGAAGCACGAAACAAATTCCAAATTTAACTATCGGTGTTCCGAAAGAATATTTTATTGCGGGAATGGACATTGAAGTTGAGCAAAAAATCAAAGAGGCGATTGCGGTGATGAAAGAGTCAGGTTTCAATATTAAAGAAATCAGTTTACCACACGCGGATTTGGCATTGGCTGCGTATTATATTTTGATGCCGGCCGAGGTGTCATCAAATTTGGCGCGATTTGATGGTGTAAAATATGGTTTTCGCGCTGAGGCCGGCAATTTGCTGGAACAATATTTGCGCACGCGGTCAATTGGTTTTGGCGATGAAGCAAAACGGAGAATAATGCTTGGCACATTTGTTTTGTCAGCTGGCTATCAAGATGCTTATTATAAAAAAGCGCAAAAAGCGCGGCGTCTGATTAAAAATGATTTTGACGCCGCGTTCAAAGAAGTTGACGCGATTTTGACGCCGACCAGCCCGACCGCAGCGTTCAAGTTGGGTGAAAAATTCAATGATCCGCTGACAATGTATTTGGCAGATATTTTTACTGTTTCAGCGAATGTGGCAGGCATTCCGGCAATTAGCATTCCAGCCGGAAAAACAAAAGCTGGCTTGCCAATTGGATTGCAAATAATGGCAAACTATTTTAACGAGGACTTAATTTTTTCAATAGCCAAAAAGTTTGAACAGGAAAATGAATATGTCAATTAATTGGGAATTTCAGACAATTGATGTTGTAATAGTGGCGATTGTAATTATCGCGGGATTTTTGCTTTATTTTTGGTTGAGAAAAATAAGCAGACCAAAGTTGCTCGGATTGTCGCAAAAAGAAATTCAGCATCGATGGAAGGAAGTTTGTGACATAATGAAAGTCAAAAAAGAAATGAATTATAAATTGGCAATAATTGAGGCAGACAAATTATTAGACCATATTTTAAAAGCAATGAATTTTCAGGGAGACACAATGGGCGATAGGTTAAAGGTCGCGATATACAGATTCCCCAAATTGCGCAAAGTCATTTGGGCGCACCGAGTGCGCAATCAGATTGTTCATGAAGTAAATTATGGTTTGCGACACGGCGTGGCAAAGTTGTTGTTAAAATTATACAGAAACGCATTAAAGCATTTACGCGTAATGTAGCTTGTAGGCCGTAGCAAAGTAGCTTATTAGAAATGAGAATAAAGATTTTATTAATTAGCTTAGTGATGATTTTGTTTTTAGGGGGCGTAGCAACGGCGCAGCTGTTTTTTATTGAGCCATTGCAAAACGCGTACATAAAAGTTGAGCGGCTGGATTGGCAGACCTATGAATTTTCCGGTCGCACAAACATTAAAAATAATGTTGGTTTGAATTTTACGTGGACAGTGGATAACGAGCAGGTTTTTTACACAAAGACATTTCAACATGTTTTTACGACCGGCAAACACGCAGTGTCAATGCAAGTTGCGGATTCATTTGGGAATAAAGTTAATGACGCAGTGCAAATCAAGGCAACATTTTGGCAAGTGACAAATCCGTGGTTGTGGTGGGTGGTTTATTTTATTTTGGTTGGGATAATTTTGTATTATTGGATTTCTAAGGTTATTTATTTGGCTTTTCGTAAAAAATTTCATAGCGAAGCAAAGATATTTCTTGACACGTTATTTGATGAACGGGGGTTTGTTAGCAAAGTGATTGAGATGAAAATGCGAAAAGTAAAAGCGCGGCAATGATTTATGAAAGTTTTATTGCATATCTGTTGCGCTGTGTGCGCTGGCGCTGTAATTGAAAAGTTAAAACAAGATGACAATAAGGTTATCGCGTTTTTTTATAATCCCAACATTTTCCCGGAAGAAGAATATGCGCGGCGGCAAGTTGAGGCTATGCGCGTTTGCAAAGAATTGGGCGTTGAGTTTATTGAAGGTGAAAATGATCATGCTTGCCACGCCGAAGCCACGCCGAAGGCGGGGCAAAGGCGGGGTGGTTGGTTAGAAAAAGTAAAAGAATACGCGGCCGAGCGAGAAGGTGGAAAACGTTGTGAAATTTGTTTTGCAATTAGATTGAGCGAGGCCAGCCAAAAAGCAAAAGAAATCGGCTGCGATGCGATTGCCACGACATTGACAATAAGTCCGCATAAAAATACGGAAGTTGTGAATAGAGTTGGAAAAGAATGTTCGGAAATTTATGGACTGGAATTTATTGATACCATTTGGAGAAAAGCAGGCGGATTCAAACGAGCTTGCGAAATTGCCAAAGAAAAAAATGTTTATCATCAAAATTATTGCGGCTGCGAATTTAGCCGTGATAAAATGGTTGAATATGATTGATTATAAAAATTTGTTGAACGCGGAGCAATATGAAATCGTCACCAAAGGCGATGGACCGTGTTTGGTTTTGGCTGGCGCTGGCAGTGGGAAAACGCGGACATTGGTTTTTCGCGTGGCGTATTTGATTGAAAAAGGAATCGCGCCGGAAAATATTTTGCTTGCCACTTTTACAAACAAGGCCGCGAAACAAATGATGGAGCGCGTTGAAAAATTATTGGGCTATAAACTGCAAGGTTTGTGGGGCGGAACTTTTCACCATATTGCGAACTTGATTCTAAGACGGCAATCAGAAAAGTTGGGGTATAAAAATAATTTTAATATTTTGGACGAGGATGATAGCACCAGTTTGATTAAAAAAGCAATGGATAATCTTGGACTAAATACAAAAGGACAAAATTTTCCAAAACCAAATATTATTCGCGGGCTTATCAGTTTTAGCAGAAATACAAATCAGGATGTTCGCGAAATTGCGGAATGCAATTATGGATTGCCGGATTTTGTCGCGAAAAAAGCAGAAGAAATTGCCGGCGCTTATGAAACAAAAAAGAAAACGGCAAATGTCATGGATTTTGATGATTTGCTTGTCAATTGGTTGAAGTTGTTGGAAAAATTTCCAGAGATTCGCGAGCGTTATTCGCGACAATTTCAGCACATATTGGTTGATGAATATCAGGATACGAATTATATTCAGGCAGAAATAATCAAACAATTGGCAGACGTTCATAAAAACATTTTGGTGGTTGGCGATGATTCGCAAAGCATATATTCTTTTCGCGCTGCTGACGTAAAGAATATTTTAAATTTTCCAAAATTATTCAGCGCTGCGAAAATTTTTAAAATTGAAACAAATTATCGCAGCACCCCGCAAATTCTTGATTTGGCAAATGAAATCATTAAACACAATCGTTATAAATATCCGAAAAATTTGCAAGCAAAGCGCAGAGATGGTTTTATGCCAATGGTTGTCCCGTGTCGCGACAATCAGCAACAAGCAGCTTTGATTATTGAAAGAATTAAAGAACTTAAAAATGGCGGCGCGGCACTCGGACAAATGGCAATACTTTTCCGCGCCGCGTTCCATTCTGTTGAATTGCAAATGGAATTAAACCGCGCAGGAATTCCATATGTTGTGCGCGGCGGCATGCGCTATTTTGAGCAAGCGCATATTAAAGATGTTTTGGCGTATCTGAAAATTTTGGCGAATTTTCAGGACGAGTCAGCGTGGATTCGCGTTTTAAAAACTTTTGACAATATTGGACCGGGCACAATCCCTAAAATTTGGCAGAACATAAAAAATCAGCGGACGTTAATTGATGTGTTTAAGGTTGAGACACGGTTGCCCGCGAAAGCTATCGCGAGTTGGGAAAAATTGAGAAATATTTTTGAGCGGTTGTTAGATTTAAATCAATCAAAATCAAGTTTTATTGCCGAAGCATTGGATTGCGTGATTAGTCGGCACTATTCTGAATTTTTGCGAAATAATTTTGAAAATTACCGCGACAGGCAAGAGGACTTAGATGAACTTATTGATTTTGTTTATAGTTATGAAAGTTTGGACAAGCTTTTGGCTGACTTGATGCTTGATGAAAATTTTGCCGGCGAAAGCAACGAAAAAGAAGCGCGCGAGGTTTTGGTTTTATCAACAATTCATCAGGCAAAAGGATTGGAATGGTCAACGGTTTTTGTGATTGGCTTGCGCGATGGCCAGTTTCCGCATTACAAATCTTTGGAAAACGCGGTTGAGCTGGAAGAAGAGCGCCGGCTTTTTTACGTGGCAGCCACTCGCGCACAAAACGAGCTGGTCTTATTGTATCCGGCAAAAGCAGGCGCTGGTGCAAATTTCTGGGCAAACCAATCAACCGGGCCGTCAATGTTCCTCAAAGAACTGGATCGCAAAAAATATGTGACGTTGCGCAAATTCGGATTTCGGTGGAACAACGCGGAGGAAGAGGACGAGATACAGTACGAGTAAGTCGGTTGCGGTATCGATGCCCGGTTCGTTTAACGTCAACCGGCTACCGAAACTGGCTTCGAAGCCGTTTACCGAAACACGAACATTGTGGTATAATGGTAAAATATGAGTGGAGGGTTATTTTTCCAGTCCATAAGTTTTGTAGCCAAAGAAATCGTGGGTGATATTTTGTATTTTCCGATTTGGTGGTACTCGGTTGGCTTAAAAAAACGGATTGATGGATTTGTTGATACTGCGAAACAGGCAAATCAGGAATTCGCGTTGTCAATTTGGTTGAAAAATTTATTTGTGCCAATGTATGGGCAAAATGACTGGCAAGGCAGGATTGTCAGTTTTTTTATGCGGTTGGTGCAGATTATTGGACGCGGAATTTTGGCTGGTTTGTGGTTGATTGTCGGGTTGGTGGTGATAGTTGTGTGGGTTGTGGCGCCAGTGTTTGTCGCGTGGCAGATGATAGTTAACATGATAATTTAGAATTTTGAATTTTGAATGAATTTCGAAATTCGAATTTTGAAACATTCATACATTCAACATTGATTAAAAATTAGAAATTAAAAATTAAAAATTTTATTGTGCATACTGTTTTAACAACTAAACGCGAAGCGGATTTTCTGGTTTGCGAACATTGCAATGGAACGGGCGAGCTTGAAAATGGCAAATGCAGGGTTTGCAATGGTTTTGGCGTTGTCGCGTTTTTGGAAGATAAAATTTTGTACTGGGGCAAAAAACTGGACAAAGGACAGATTTATTTTGAAAAAGCTTTAAAAGTTGTCCGCGCGATATTCAACTTGTTTTTGCTGGTTATTGGATTGTCTGGTCTTGGAATGTTATTTTTTGTTTCGTATCAAGATAATTTTACAAATTTGTTCAGCTTGGATTTTTGGACAACGGTAAGCGCGGACAGAGCGTATTTTTGGTTTTCTTTGCTGGTGCTTTTTTATATTTTTTACCGGTTGGAAAGCGATACAACGGGTAAGCGTCCGGTTTTTGTTCATTGTTATTCCAAGCACAATAGACTTTATTCAACGTGGGAAGATGTGTTGCGACAGCCAAAAACACGTTTTGTTGATGTCGCGAAAAGTCTGGACGAGGACACTGATCGGGCGTTTGCAAAATCGTATGTTTTAGCAAGCAATTGGGCACAAAAACAAATTACGCGGCTGCATTTGTTCGCCGAACTATTGACTTGCCGCGACGCTGCCATGGTTGCTGCGCGTTTAGGATTGGATGCGGAAAAAATTGAGGATAAATTGGCGCGCGTCTTGTTGCGTGATGGAACCGGACAAATTAAAAATACAGTATTGTCTGCTGAAGCAAAAAAAATAGCGCTGACCGCATATGTTGACGCTCATTACTTTGGTGAGGCGCGCGTCAGCGCGCTTAATATCTTTAATGCTTTGTTGAATAAAACAGTTGGCGATGATTTGGTGGCAGATATTTTATTGGATTTTAATGTTAAGCAACAAGACGCGCGAAATGTAATTCAGTGGATAAGAATTTTGGAAAAAATACGGCAACGTTGGGGAAAATTCAAATCGCGGGCGAGATATAAACCGAAAAAGGGAATGGATCGCGCAATGACAGCTGTCGCAACGCCAATTTTAAATTCAGTCAGCGAAGATTTGACATTAGCAGCGATAAACGGCCGTCTTTTCCCGTGCCTTGGTCGCGACAAAGAATTTGAAGAAATTTTTAGAATAATGGAAGGCAGCCGCAAGCCGGTTTTATTGGTTGGAAATCAGGGCGTTGGCAGGACGTCAATTATTTATGGCTTGGCGCAAAAAATGGCAGAAGAAACTGTGCCTGAAATTTTGCAGGACAAACGACTTGTTTCGGTCAGCGTTCCTCATTTATTGGCAGGTGATCAGCACACAACAACAGAGCAGAAACTGCTAATGATTGCGCAGGAATTGATAAGAGCAGGAAACGTTGTTTTGGTTGTTGAGTCAATTCACAATTTAGCGAATGCTCAAGCGGGCAATGCCAGTCTCGGATTAGGCGACATTTTGGCGCAGTTTTTGGAACGCGGGGCTTTTTACGCAATTGCAACAACAACGGCTCAAGAATTTAAGACACAGATTGAGGGCACTGCCTTGGCTGAACAATTTCAGGTTGTGCGTGTGAATGAAATGGAAATAAATGACGCCATACAAATTTTGGAAGTCAAAAGCAGCACAATTGAATATGACAACAATGTGTTTTTCTCATATCAGGCAATTGCAAAAGCAGCAGAACTTGCCGCGAAATATTTGCATGAAACGCATTTGCCGGAAAACGCATTGAGCGTGTTGGAACAAGCTGCGACAATGGTCAGAAGAACACGCGGAGAAAAAACAATGGTGAGCGCGGAAGACATTGCGGCGGTTTTGTCGGAAAAAACCAATATTCCGTTGACCGCGGTGACGGAAAGTGAAAGTGAAAAATTATTAAATTTGGAAGAACGTTTGCATGAAAGAGTAATTGGACAAAATGAGGCCGTAAAAATGGTTGCGAATAGTTTAAGGCACGCGCGAGCTGAATTGAGAGATGAAAAGCGGCCCATTGCTTCATTATTATTTGTCGGGCCCACTGGCGTTGGAAAAACCGAGCTCGCGGCTGCGGTTGCTGAAATTTATTTTGGCAAAGAAGAAAATATGGTTCGGCTTGATATGTCTGAATTTCAAGAAGCAACCAGCGTGTTCAGATTTTTGGGAGCGCCTGCTGGCGCCGCAACTTACAAATCCGGTGGATATTTGACAGAGGCTATTCGCAAAAAACCATTTAGTTTATTGCTGGTTGATGAAATTGAAAAAGCGCATCCAGATATTTTGAATTTATTTTTGCAAATCATGGAAGACGGCAGATTGACTGACAACATGGGGCGCACTGTTTCTTTTGCAAACACAATAATAATAATGACATCAAACGCTTCGGCTGACTTTGTGCAAGCGGCATTGTTGGAAGGTCGGACAATTGACGAAATTAAAAAGGTATTGATTAACGAAAAATTGAAAGCGTATTTTAAACCTGAATTTATGAACCGTCTGGACGGGCTGGTTGTGTTTGCGCCATTGTCGCGTGAAGATTTGGTTGAAGTTGCGCGGTTGTTAGTCGCGAAAGTCGCGAAACAATTGGAAACACGCGGCATTACATTGAAGATTACTGACGCTGGTTTGGCTGAATTTGCGGAGCATGGTTATGACGTGGTTTTTGGCGCGCGGCCATTGCGCAGGTTGATTCAGGAAAAGATTGATGATT
>JACRDX010000030.1 GCA_016212745.1 Candidatus Falkowiibacteriota bacterium
CTGATTATTATATTGCCTTGCGACGCAGTCAAAAATCTATGGGGACAAAGAATGAAAATATTACTGACTGGCTGGATTTTTTCTTAGATATGGTTCTAAAACAATCACAGATGGCTGTGGAACTCTTATCAAAGGAAAACATAGAAAAAATTCTGTCGGAAAAACAACTGGCTGTTTGGCAATATATTGAAAAGGTAAAGGAAACAAGCACTGGTGACATTGCCAAAAATACTAAAATAGCACGACCAACGGTGAAACAAACTTTGGAGGTATTGCTCAAACTTAAAAAGATTGAGAGAGTTGGGCTTGGCCGAAGCGCAAGGTACAGAAAACTTTAAGACAAAATACATTGAGTGAGATAATATGGCTTCGGGGCATTCACCCCTTACCCCTCTGCCCCTACGCCATATTGTGTGAGCGAATTCGCCCCCCGTGATTGAATGACGAGCGAAAAAAACAAAAAGTGTAAAATTTTACATCGCCTAACAGCGTGTATGCGGTTCCAGCCGTTATATAACATTTACCTTGCTTATGAAAAAAATAATCGCCCCTATAGCATATTTACTATTCGTCGTCCCAGTTTTTATTCTCACCCTCAATGTATGGAGTCTGTATGAGAGTATTTTTGGCCTGCGGTCATTTTTTGGAAGACAGGGAGACTTGGAAGGCTCAATAATTTTTCTTGTAGTTGCCATAGGCACTTTCTATCTAGGAAATTTTCTTATACAAAAAATTGATCGCGTCAAGCAACCAAACATGGTAGATCATCTTTGGCAGTCCGCTCTTTTTTATGTTTTATTCATTTATCAGGCAATCCAACAGTTATCTTGGTTAAAACAATATCCAATTTCTGAATGCCAGAGCGACTGCCATGGATATGCTATGGGGGCTTTGCTTGTCTTAATCCCATTGTTCGGTATAATTATCAATGCCTTATATTTATTTCAACGGCGCAAGGAAAACGTTATATAACAGCACGATATGCGGTTCCTTAAACCCGCCTTTTACAAGAGGCGGGTTTATTTCACTCAAATTTTGGTCTTTTCTTTGATACCACAACATGATATAATTTGTTGTGATATGCAATACTACAAAACACACGCCCATAAATTACCAGGCACACACTACAAGCGCCTGATGAAAAAGGCTTTTGGCCAATACAAAGAAATCGCCCGTAAATCAAAACGCCGGCCGTATATACGGTCAGCGTATTTTGATAAGCAAAAAATATTTTTAGGATTATTCTGGCAACATTTGCACGAAAAAAATTTATGTGACAAGGCCAGACGTCTGGCATTATTCCCCTGCGCGATTGAGCTGATCCAAAAATCCAGACAAGAACCAACCACCAAAGAAAATCCAAATACAAAAAGTGAATTACTCCACCGCTTCGCTGGTTCAACTCCTGATAACGAAATTTTTTTTGTGCAAATTAAAGAAGATAGAAAAACTAATCAAAAATATTTTATTTCAGTTTTTCCACTAGGCAACTAGGATATCGTGTAAAAACAAAAAAGGGTCTTTCGACGTTGTGGTTTATAAACCACTGCCAAAAGCCTTTTTCTAATGTAATTATACCATGCCAGTGTTGGCTTGTCAAGGGTTGGGTGTGGATAAGAAAAGACCAAAACTTCCCGCCAGAGGCGGGCAGGCGCATATCGGCGAACGTTATCCACACCCCAATTTGACACCAAAAAACAAACTTGCTACACTTCAATTACAATTTAACTCCATATTTGTGGAACAGGGGTGAAAATCCCCGACTGTGCCGCAACGGTAATTTCGATTCAAGAGCTTGCTCTGAGCGATTCTGAGCTTGCCGAAGAAGAGTCGAAGAGTCCGATCTTCAATTATGGAAGCCCGCCTTCTCCACCTCATCGGTGGATTCGGCGAGGCGAAGCCCGAGCAGGAAACGCGTTTTTACGCGCACAAACTTTCTCTCTCGGGAAAGATTTTTATTTTATGCGACAATATCTTCAAAAACATAAGTGGCACCTGATTACATTTGTTATCCTGCTGATAATAACTGGTGTAAGTTGGAAGTTGAGTTTGACAACGCAAAACACAGACGAAATGACCAATTTACAATTACCAATTACCAATAAAATTTCAAATGATAAAACCCGAACCCCGAACCCCGATAACCAAACACCAAAAACAACAAAACAATTAAACAATGGAACAATAGAACAATCAATCACTAATTACCAATTACTAACCGCCACCACCTCCACTGTCTACGACGCGATGAAGGGCTCGCAACTTAACTTCAAAACCAAAACATTTTCCGGCCTTGGAGAATTTGTGGAAGAAATCAACGGGTTGAAAAACGACCCGCAAAGCGGAAAATATTGGATGTATTATATTAACGGCGAAACCGCCAAACTGGGCATATCCACACAGATAGTCAAGCCCGGCGATTTAATTGAATGGAAGTATGAGAACACGAATTTTTAGCCCACGAATTTGGGCGACCACCAATTGCCACAAATACCTGTTCCCGATTGTGATTTTATTTATTTTTGGTTTGTGGGCGATGCCAGTTTTTGCAGAAGAAGAGACAGCGACGACGACACCAGAAACAATTCCACAGGTTGAAACAACAACCACAACACTAGTTACTGATGACTTAATTACTAATGATTCGCCGTCCACAACCGCCAATTTGAATTTGCGTTATCAAAACAGTTTGATTTTTTCCAATCAAGTAGTTATACCTACCTCAACTTTAATAATTGACAGCGCTGGCGCGGAACATTTTACAACATCAACCAATGTGCTGACTACCCTGCTTGCCGCTGACGCGACCAGTACTGACTTTCGCGTCTCTGACTTGCAATATTATGACGCGTATCAGAGTTTTTACGTTAATTGCATTGAGACAACAGCCACCACGACCCTGCTTTGCGCGAATTGGAATTATGTGGTAAGCAACACATATCCAAGTGTTGGAATGGACAAATACCCACTTACAGGTGACGAAAACATTTACGTGTATTTTGACAACCCGTGGAAAATCACAGCCAGCACTTCCACCTTTCCGGTAAACACAACAACAACTTTGCAAACTTGGCGCTATAATTATGATAATTTAGAAAATGAATGGACAGCGGACGCGAATGATTCAGTAGATATTTCAATCACAAATCCCAATCCAACTGGTTGGTGGGACAATACAATTACAGTCGCGACCACGACGACAAATGACGCTGGTGTTGCTGATTATCTTTTTTCAACCACTGGCACATTTTACGCAAAAATAACTTCGCCTGATTGGACCAAATGGAGCAATCCGATTAATCTCGCTGTTTTTGATTTGCCGCCAGCGCCAACAACAACACCAACTTCAACACCACTGCAAGACAACCCGCCTGACAATGGCGGAGGAGGAGGCGGTGGCGGCGGTGGAAGCAACAATGACGAGCCGCCAGCCAGTCCGACAATCAGTGACGCGGATATAAAATCAGCAGTGGACAAAGTCATCGCTTACTTAAAATCACAGCAAGACGCCACTGGAAAAATAATTGACGGCGGAACAACTGACTGGGCAATTATGTCTTTTGGCGCGAACGGGCAGTACGCGGACGAATTACTGAATTTTGCCAAAACATATAATTTCACTGACTCAAGCGAATTAAATTTGTGCGCCGGATACCCAAGACACATTCTGGCATTATTATCAGCAGGTGTACCAACCGACGATGTCTTAATCCAAAATTTGAAAACAAAAATAAATTCCGAATGTTACAAAGACAATTTATACGGACAAAACGGCATTAACGATGA
>JACRDX010000029.1 GCA_016212745.1 Candidatus Falkowiibacteriota bacterium
CTATATTATTATGTCTTAGTCAATTTACGTTTGCCGCTGCCCATTGTTCTGCGCACGTTTCCGCGCACAGTCCGACAGTTTGTCTTTGTTCTTTGTCCATGAACAGGCAAATGTCGTATGTGTCTGATTCCAGTATAACATTTAATATCTTTCAATCTTTTGATATTGCCCAAAACTTCGCGCCGCAAATCGCCCTCAACTTTCTCGCCTTTTTCAATTTCATTGCGCAACGCGTTCACTTGCACTTCTGTCAATTCTTTGACGCGGACATTTTTAATTTTCAATTTTTCTAAAATTGTCCGCGCCTTTGGATGGCCAATACCATAAAGATAAGTAAGCGCGCATGCCACTCTTTTATTCTCCGGTAAATTCACTCCAGCGATTCTAGCCATAAAATTTATCCTTGCCGCTGTTTATGCTTTGCCGTTGTCGGGCAAATAACAAATAAGCGCCCTTTTCTGCGCACAATTTTACAATCTTTACAGCGCTTTTTAACAGAAGCTTGCACTTTCATAATTATGATAATCTATAAACTATCCGGCCTTTGGTAAGGTCATACGGAGTTAGCTGGACTTTGACTTTGTCTCCAACGCCAACGCGGATTCTGTTCATGCGCAGCTTTCCGGACAAATGAACAAGCACCACGTGTCCATTTTCCAACGTCACGCGAAATATCGCGTTTGGCAAAACTTCTTGAATGACCCCCAACAACTCCAAAACGTCTTGATTTTTTGTCATGTTTAAATAAGTGTTTCCAGTTTAGCTTATTAACAATAAAGTGTCAATGGTTTATTAACACTCAATCATTTTAGCTATTTTTTTTGAAATTGTCAAAATTGTGGATAACCTTTTAACGGCAAAACATTTTATTCAATTCCGCGAAGCTAAATTCAACAACACTTGGCCTGCCATGCACGCAAGTGAATTTATTGATTTTGAACAATTGCTCAATTAAAGCCATGGCTTCCACGTCGGACAACTCATCCCCAAACTTAATCGCGCTTTTGCAGCTCATCATTTTTAAAATATCATCAGCAACTTCAGCGAATTTTTCAGCGCTGGTCTTTTCGTTTAAAATCTCATCACTAACAATTTTCAAAATTTCCTGAACAATTTCGCTCGGCTCAAGTTTGGACAATAGCGCGGGCGATTGGCGAATCAAAAAAGTGTTGGCGCCAAATTCATCAATTTCAAAACCAAGTTTGGTAAATGTGTCATGTTGCTGGCGCAAAATATTTGCTTCAGAAAGCGCCAACTCAATGCTTTGAGGAAATAACATCTGCTGACTCAAAATTTTGCCCGCGCTCCATTCAGCAATAAATTTTTCGTATTGAAGCCGCTCTGACGCTGCATGCTGGTCAATAATTTTAATTCCTTTTTCATCGCTGACAATTAAATACGCCTTGTTAATTTGCCCAAGATATTTGTATGGCCATTCTGTTTTGCGCTCTGGAAAATTTAACAAGCCAAAATCAACCGGCCGTTGGCCGGTGCTAATTTTTATATCAGGGGAATCAATTTTGCGTTCCGAAAAATTCAACCGTTCAAATCCATTGGTTGAACGCTGGGGTTGCATTGTTTCCAGCGCCATTGGCGCAAAAGAAATTTTTGTTATAAGTTCTGACTTATCAATCACGTCGGCAGCGCCGCGATAAAATGCCTGATAAATTAAATTGGGTTCAGAAAATCTGACTTCCAATTTTCGCGGATGAACATTTACGTCAATTTTCGCAGGATCAACCGATAAATTTAGCAAATAAATCGGATGCAAATCTTTTGGAATCATTTGCCCAAACGCGTCTTTGATTGTTTTTGAAATGATAAACTCATTGACTGGCCGAGAATTAACAAACAAAAATTGGAATTTTTTATTTTGCCGCGCAATTTGCGGTTTGCCAATAAATCCAAAAATTTTTACATACAAGGTCTCATACTCAATTGCTAAAAGTTGATTACTGATTTCTTTGCCCAAAACAGCTTCTGCGCGTTCCAACAAATTGTCTGCCGCGCTAAAACGATAAACCTCGCGGCCGTTGTGAGCGAGCGTCCAATCAATTTTCGGATGCGCTAACGCATAATTCAAAAACAAGTCAACAATATGATTATATTCATTAGCTACAGTTTTCAAATATTTTTTCCGCGCAGGCACGTTGTAAAAAAGCTCGCGAACAACAACGCTGGTTCCAATTGGACAGCCAGCGTCTTCAACGCAGGGCTCGCCGTTTTCAATAATCAGCTTTGTTCCACTGATATCTGCTTGTTGCCGCGACAACAATGAAAATTGGCTGACGCTGGCAATGCTCGCAAGCGCTTCTCCGCGAAAACCCATTGTTTTGATATTAAACAAATCTTCAGCGCTCGCTATTTTGCTTGTGGCATGTTGCTCAACGCTCAATAAAACATCTTCGCGATTCATGCCGCAACCATTATCAATAATTTTAATTTCATTGATTCCGCCATTGATAATTTCAACGCTGATTTTTGTTGCGCCTGCGTCAATTGAATTTTCAACCAATTCTTTAACAACCGAAGCCGGCCGTTCAATCACCTCGCCAGCAGCTATTTGGTTTATCAATTCTTGCGGCAAAATTTTTATCATATTTTACGAAAATTGTGGATTTCCTGTAGAGACGAGATATATCTCGTCTCTACCATATAAATACCATTTTCAAAATTCTTAACAAAATTTAGGGTTGTGAATAACCACCACCCTCAATATCAATTTTACGTTTTAAATCAGCGATTTTTTCCAATGCTTTCAATGGTGTCATATTATCAACATCCAAATCCACCAGTTCTTGTTCAACGAGACTCTTTTGTTTAAACCCGCCATTGGCAGGGCCGAGCGGAAGCTCAAATTGCGCGGCGTTTTTCTTGATTTTTGCTTTTGATTTTTCTTCCAGCTCAACCAAAATTTGGTCAGCGCGTTCTGTAATCTCGTTTGGCAACCCTGCCAAGCGACCAACTTCAATTCCATAACTTTTACTGGCTGCGCCTTTTATTATTTTATACAAAAACACAACGCGACCACCGCTCTCGCTGACAGCCACGCAAAAATTTTGAATGCGCTGAAACTTGTCAGCCAAATCTGTCAGCTCATGGTAATGCGTGGCAAACAAAGTGCGCGCTTGTAATTTTTCATGCAAATATTCCACCACTGCCCACGCAATACTCAACCCATCATACGTGGCAGTACCACGCCCCAGCTCATCCAAAATAATCAGCGAGCGCTTGGTCGCGTTGTTCAAAATGTTCGCCATTTCTTGCATCTCAACCATGAATGTTGAGCGGCCGAGAGCCAAATTATCAGACGCGCCGACGCGCGTAAAAATCCTATCCACAATACCGACGCGCGCGCTGACTGCCGGCACAAAGCAACCAATTTGCGCCAGCAAAACAATTAACGCGGTCTGCCGCAAGTAGCTGGATTTGCCGCTCATGTTTGGTCCGGTCAGCAAAATTATTTCGTTTTCAACAGAATCCATTTGCAAATCATTTGGCACATATGGCTCGCTTTGATTTTTTTCAATTACCGGATGACGACCCGCATGAATTTCAATCACCCCGCCATCGGCGGGACCGTCGTCAATCATTGGCTGGCAATAATTATTTTCTTTTGCCAGAATCGCAAACCCGAGCAACACATCAATTTGCGCAATGGCGCTGGCGATTTCTTTGATTTCCCAAAATCGCGCGCTGATTTTTTCCACAAGTTCATTGAAAATCCGCAGCTCGCGTTCTTTTATTTCTATTTCAGCTGTCAAAACTTTTTGTTCATATTCTTTCAGCTCTGGAATTACAAATCTTTCCGCATTAACCAATGTTTGTTTCCGCGTATAATCCGCTGGCACAGCCAGCAAATTCGCGTTACTTATTTCAATATAATAGCCGAAGATTTTGTTATAGCTTACTTTTAAAGAACCAATGCCCGTTTTTTCAATTTCGCGTTGTTGCAAATCCTTTAACCATTCTTTCCCGCCAAACGCGATTTTTCGCAGCTCGTCAAGTTTAGGGTCATAACCATTCGCAATCATTCCTCCTTCATTAATGATTGCTGGCGGATTTTCTTTAATGCTGCTTTTGATTAAATTAATAATTTCCGGCAATTCAATAATTTGCGCGGCCGCGGCAACGCAATTTTCCATTGTCCCCAAAATGTTTTTTATTTCAGGCAAAAGCTCTAAACTATTTTTTAAATTTAATAAATCGCGTGCGTTGCCGCGGCCGCAACCCAATCTTCCAATTAATCTTTCAATGTCTGAAACTTTTGTCAGCAATTCCGCTAAATTTTTGGCAGCGCTGAAATTTTTATAAAAATCAGCCACAACATTTAGCCGCTGTTTTATTGCCGCCACATTTTTCAACGGAGCCAACAACCAACGACGCAGCAATCTGGCGCCCATTGCCGTTGAAGTTTTATCAATGACATTTATCAAACTCGCGTCAGACCCGCGACTATTTGAAAAAAGCAACTCCAAATTTGTAATGGCAGTCTCATCCAAAAGCATGCGGTCATCCAACGCGTATCGCCGAATTTTTATAATGTGCGTCAAACTATTTTTTTGCGTGTCTTTCAAATAGCTCAACAACGCAGCTGCCGCAAAAATTCCAGCGTCTAAATTATCTATGCCAAAACTGTTCAAATCATGAACTTTAAAATGATCAACCAGTAAATTGCGCGGATTTTCAAAACCAGCCAAATCAAAAATTGAAACATTTTTTAGCGATGCGATAAACACCGCAAGGTCAACATTGTTTGCCAACGAACCATTGATAATAAACTCTGACGCTGACAATCGCGCAAGTTCATTTTTTAAAACATCCAACTCATTAATTTCACCAACCTCAAATTCACCTGTGGTCAAATCGCAAATCGCAACACCAAACCTGCTGTTTTTAAAATAAATACTAACAATAAAATTATTGGTTTTGCGCTCCAAAATTCGCTCATCCAAAATCGTGCCCGGCGTAATAATGCGGATCACCTTGCGGTCAACCACCCCGCTAACAGGGTTGGTGGGATGGCCTACCTGATCGCAAACAGCCACGCGCTTGCCTGCCTGCGTGAGTTTGGCAATATATTGCTCTGCTGCGTGGTGCGGAAAACCGCACATTGGCGTTTCTTTTTCTGTTTCACGATAACGCGCAGTTAAGGCAATATTTAAAATCGGCGCAGCAATTTTCGCATCATCGCCCAGCATTTCATAAAAATCGCCCATTCTAAAAAGAAGCAGTTCTGTTTTGTGTTTTTCCTTAATTTGCCAATATTGCCGCAACACCGGCGTCAGGTCATTCATATTTTATGGGTAGAGACGGGATATATCCCGTCTCTACAATATTAACAAACCCGCGCAAAAAATCTATATTGACAAAAAATGAAAAAAGCTTAATATAAAGTTGCACGTAACCTAGGAGGTCGCAAATGAATCTAATGGAACTGGTTCCGC
>JACRDX010000031.1 GCA_016212745.1 Candidatus Falkowiibacteriota bacterium
AATGAAAAACAGATAACATGCTTGATTGAAGGAAAAAGTTTGAAAGAAGCGGAAGAAAAAGTGATTGAGAGTATTAAAAAAAACGTGTGATAACACGGTTTTTTGAAAATTGAAAATTGTAAATTGAAAATTAAATCAACGCTCTTCCTGTCATCTCTTTCGGTTTCTCTATCCCCATTATTTTTAACATCGTTGGCGCGATGTCGGCCAGCATGCCGACCGGCTGCGTAAGCGACAAATCCCCTTCTGGCGGGTCGCCGGCTGGCCCGGCAATGCCTTTATATTTATTTCCTACAACAATTAATGGCACTGGATTATTGCTGTGCTCCTTGTCCATTTCACCTGTTTGCAAATTAGTCAATTCTTCAGCATTTCCGTGGTCAGCGGTAATTAAAACCACACCATCTTTTGCCAAAGTATGCTCAACCACATCTCCAAGCGCATTATCAATTGCCTCGCAGGCCTTGATTGCGGCAGACATTTTGCCAGTGTGCCCAACCATGTCAGCATTGGCGAAATTAAGCATAATGGCGTCATATTTATCTGACTCAATCGCTTTGACAACCTCTTTCGCGATTTCAGGCGTTGACATTTCAGGCGTCTTGTCATAAGATGACACTTTGGTCGATGGAATAATCTTTCTGTCCTCGCCTTTAAACGGCTCCTCAATCGTGCCATTCAAAAAGAAAGTAATGTGCGCGTATTTTTCAGTTTCAGCGATGTGAAGCTGTTTTAAGACGGCTCGACTAATTACTTCAGCCAATGGGTTTTGCACGATTTGCGGAGGAAAAGCCACCACTGCCGGAAGTTCTTTTTCATACTCCGTCATTGTGACAAAAAACAAATTTTTTAGATATTCGCATTTGAATTTATTAAAGCCCGGCAAAATAAAGGCCTTGGTCATCTGGCGCGCTCGGTCTGGGCGATAATTGAAAAAGATTATCGCGTCATTCGGCCCAACAATAGCAGTGGGTTTATTTTCCTCACCAACAACAATTGGCATAAATTCTTCATCATAAATTTTTTTGTCATAAGACGCTTTGATTGCTTCAAGCGGGTCTGCAAAATACGCGTCAGCAATCCCGTTGGCAATCGCAAGATACGCTTTTTCTGTTCTGTCCCAGCGATTATCGCGGTCCATTGCGTAAAAGCGCCCGGAAATTGATGCAATTTTGCCCACTTTCACTTCTTTCATTTTTTCTTGTAATTTTTTGACAAAATCAACGCCAGAATTAAAAATCGCGTCGCGTCCATCCAAAATTACATGTATAAAAACATTTTTTAACTCTTGTTTTTTAGCCAAGTCCAGCAAGGCAAAACAATGTTCCAGACAAGCATGCACATTGCCATTGCTTAACAATCCGATGAAATGCAAGTTTGATTTTTTCTTTTTTACTTGCTCTGTAGCGTTCAAAAACGCTTTATTTTCAAAAAAACTTTTGTCTTGAATCGCGCGATTTATGCGCGGCAATGACTGATAGTACACCCTGCCGGCGCCAATGTTCAAATGACCAACTTCTGAATTCCCCATTTCGCCAAACATAAGGCCAACCTCTGTGCCAGACGCGGACAAAGTCATTACCGGGTATTCTTTAAGATAGCGATTGATGTTTGGCAGTTTCGCGCGTGTTATCGCGTTACCTTCGCCATCGGGCGCAATGCCCCAACCATCCAGAATGGCTAGTACCACCGGCCTTACTTTGTTAGACATAGTTATTACAAAAATTTGGCTGTTTCACACTCTTCCTTAATTTCTAATTTTTAATTTCTAATTTGTAATCAATTTTTAATGATTTAATTTCAAATGGTCATTAAAAATTAGTAAATTAGAAATTGAATAAAAATTAAAAATTACAAATTAAAAATTACACTAATGTCTTCCCGCTCATCTCTCTCGCCTTCTTAATCCCCATTAATTTCAACAACGTCGGCGCGACATCAGCCAAGATGCCGTCGCTGATTTTTTTCACTTGCAAATTCTTGCCAACCAAAATACATGGAACAGGATTTACAGAGTGTTCAGTATCAACCTCGCCTGTTTTTAAATCAATCATTTCCTCGGCATTGCCGTGGTCAGCGATAATGAGCGCTTGACCGTTCTTTTTTAACAACAGTCCGATAATTTTTTCAACGCCCGCGTCAACAATTTTAATCGCCTTTTTGCCTGCCTCAAAATTACCGGTGTGTCCAACCATGTCTGGATTTGGAAAATTTACGCAAATAAAATTATAAGTGTCTTTTTTCAAATAGCCAATTATTTTTTCCACCAATGTTTTAGTATTCATTTCCGGCTGGTCAGCATAAGAGCGGATTGGCGGCGATTTTACCATCTCGCGCGTTTCATCATTAAGCGAGTCGGCAAAACCGCCATTGATAAAGTAAGTAACATGCGCGTATTTTTCTGTTTCAGAAATATACAACTGGCGATAAGGGCCGTCAATCACTGCTGGCAGACAGTTTGGAATGTCTGGACTTGGAAAAGCGGTGAATAATCTTGGCAAATCCGGGCCAAAGTCAGTCATTGCCACAAAGCGGATGTTTTTAGGATGTTTTTCTCTCTTGAAAGTTCTGTCATTTTTCTTTTCAAAATCCGGCTGGACAAAGGCCTTGGTAATTTGCCTTGCCCTGTCGCTACGCGCGTTTATGAAAAATATCGCGTCATTATCTTTAATTGTAACTACAGGCCTATTATTCTCTATGATGACAGTGGGGCAAATATATTCATCATTATCTCCGCGATTATATGATTGTGCCAATGCCTCTTCAGCGCTTGGCGCAATACAGCCCTTGCCCAAGACCATGGCTTCATATGCCTTTTGCGTCCTTTCCCAAATCTTGTTTCTGTCCATTGCGTAAAATCGGCCGGTAACA
>JACRDX010000033.1 GCA_016212745.1 Candidatus Falkowiibacteriota bacterium
CCCGGGCTCGCTCAAAGTTCTGTATGACTACATGCTCGCGCATCCGAAAGTTGGGATTGTTGGGCCAAAATTGGTTGACCAATTTGGAAAATTAAACAAAGACGCTTTGCCGCGCAGATTTCCAAAATTACTGGACCAAATTTGCATTTTATTAAAAATCAGTAAATTATTTCCGTCATGCTTGAAAAAATATCTATATGCTGATTTGGACGCGACTAAGGAGCAAGAGGTTGATTCAGTGCGCGGGTCATTTATGTTTGTCAGGCGCGAGCTGTTAGATAAGCTGGGCTGGGGCTTTGACCCAAGATATTTTATTTGGTTTGAAGACGTGGATTTATGCCGAGAGGCATGGACAAGGGGGTATAAAGTGGTTTATAATCCATTTGTTGAAAGCATCGACTATGTCAACCAGACATTCCGTCACATTTCGTTTTTGCAAAAGCGGAAATGGTTTATGGCCTCAATGATAAAATATTTTATAAAATGGCATTTATTTTTCTTATGTCCAAACTCTCCATCAATTTAATCGTCTATAGCGCGAAGGAGTCGGTCTACATTCCGTATCTCTTTGAGTCGCTTAAAAAACAAACATTTCTTGACTGGGAAATGTTAGTGATAGATAATGGTTCTGATGGCAATGTTTTGCAAGTGATTGAGGATAATCTCAAAGCGTTGAATAAGCCGTATCGCGTTTTGAAACAGGGCGCGAATATTGGTTTTGCCAATGGCCACAATGTTGGTTATAAAGAAACCGCGGCGCCGTATGTTTTATTGCAAAATCCAGATATGTATTTGATGCCTGACGCGCTGGAGAAGATGGTGAATTTTCTTGACCAGCATCAGGAGGTTTCAACAGTGTCAGCGCGCTTGATGCGCTGGGATTTTGACGCAAAACAATTCACTTCTGACATTGACGCCATTGGCATAAAATTATTGCGCAACCGCAGGGCGATTGAGTGGCTTACGCGTGAACACTGGGCCAAAGATAGTGAAAGCAAAGATGTGCGCGATATGTATGATAAGACAGTAGTGGAAGTGTTTGGAGTGTCTGGGGCGTTTGCCATGTACCGCAAGATCGCGTTGGATAAATTATTATTGCCCGGCAATAATATCTTTGACCCTACATATCACTCATACAAAGAGGACTTGGATTTGGCCTATCGTTTGCGCAATGCAGGTTACACGTCTTATGTTTTGCTTGACGCGGTTGCTTATCATGACCGTACTGGCGCTGGACCAAAAACTTTAGGTGATTTCGCGGCCGCGAAAAACAAACGTTTGCAATCAAAGTACGTGCGTTTTCATTCTTATAAAAATCATTTGCGTACGCTTTACAAAAACGAGTATTGGCAGAATTTTCTTTTGGATTCCCCGTTTATTTTGTGGTTTGAGTTTAAAAAATTTGTTTATTTGCTTTTGACCAGTCCTGGAATTTTGTTTAAAGGTTGGTGGGAAATAATTAAAAATTTTAAATATACACTGGAAGCGAAAAAGGCGATTCACGCGTCAAGAAAGATGTATTGGCGTGGACTGAGAAGGTGGTTTTGACCAAACCTCTCCCTAACACTCCCCCTTTTTTAAGGGGAGGGAAAATAAACCATATGATTGACATCTGTGTCACGATTGTAAATACAAACGAGACCGAGCTGATAAGGGGCTGTCTAAAGACACTGTTTGCTGACAGCGCTGGGTCTGGCTTGAATATCTACACGGTGATTGTTGATAATTCTTCAACTGATAACCCATCTTCTTTGCTCCAAGAAAATTTTTCACAATTAAATTTAATTTTGCAAAAGAAAAATTTGGGTTTTGGCAAAGCGCACAATGTGGCGATTTGCTCAACAGACGCAAAATATTATTTTGTTCTTAATCCAGATACAATTTTTGAGCCAGGCCAGAATTTTTTGCGCAAACTTTATGATTTTATGGAAGCGCATCCGAAAGTCGGCGTTGCCGGCCCAAAAATCGTTTATCCAGATGGTTCATTGCAATATTCCTGCTATCGTTTTCCTTCTTTTTGGCAGCCGATTTACAGCCGCACAAAATTTGGTAAAAGCGGCAAAGGCAAATTGACAGCTGACAGATTTTTAATGAAGGACTTTGACCATAATAAAACCCTGCCAGTTGACTGGGTAATGGGCTCGGCAATGTTTATCCGCAAGCGGGCGATTGATGAAGTTGGGGTGTTTGATGATAGATTCTGGATGTATGCCGAGGATTCTGACTGGTGCCGCAGAATGTGGGAAGCGGGCTGGGCTGTGTATTATGTTCATGACATAATTTTGAAACACCTGCATATTAGGGCCTCGGCTAAAATTCCAGGCATTATCAACGCTTTGCTAAAAAACAAATTCGCGCGCATACATCTGGTCAGTTGGCTAAAATATTTTTGGAAATGGCGCGGCAATCATAAATATTATGTTGAAAGATGGCGCTAGGGTCGCGATTGTTTATTTGCTTTGGTCAAATGAACCGCGCGCGTATTTAGAGCGCGCGCTTTTAGCAATGGAAAAACAAACTTACCCAAAAGAGCTGATTGAGTTTTTAATTATTTATAATTCCCACAAGCCGGACGAACCATCGCAATGTCCGTATATTCGCGAAGAAGTTGCCAGACATTCCGAGGCCTTGCCGCACACCACAGTCATTGAACAAGAAAAAAATTTGGGCTTTTCAGGCGGCAATAATTTTGGCATGAAGTGGGCAATTGAAAACAGCTTTGATTACGTGTTTTTGCATAATGGCGACGGCTATTTGCATGAACAGTGTTTAGAAAAATTAGTTGAGGCAATGGAAAATGACAAGAAAATCGGCACGGCGCAGTCGCTTGTTTTGCTTTATCCGGAGACGCATCTCATCAACACTGCGGGCAATTGTTCGCATTATTTAGGCCTTGGTTTTTGTAATGCCTATCGGCAGTCAGCAGAGTCAATCACTCAAGCGGTCAAAGATGTTGGCTATGCGAGCGGAGCAGCCATAATCATGCGTACTGACTTGCTAAAACAACACGGGCTTTGGGATGAGGACTATTTTTTGTATCATGAGGACTTGGATTATTCTTTCCGTTTGAAAACGCTCGGTTACCGCGTTGTCTTGGTCCCGCAGTCAATTTTTTATC
Organism: Candidatus Falkowiibacteriota bacterium; assembly: GCA_016212745.1. GTDB lineage: Bacteria > Patescibacteriota > Patescibacteriia > UBA11705 > JACRDX01 > JACRDX01. The sequence continues at coordinate 3,119 of JACRDX010000033.1, forward strand.
ATGAATACAAATTCAGCAAAAGCGCGTCAAAATATTTTTGGATGGAGCGCAATCGTTTTGCGGTATTATTAATGTATTACAAATGGCTGACATTGATTTTACTTTTGCCAATGATGCTCGCGTTGGAAATTGGCCTGTGGCTCTTTGCTATCAAAAGCGGGTGGGGGAGAGAGCGGGTGAATGTCTATCAGTATTGGCTCAAGTTGTCAAACTGGAAATTATGGCTGGCCAAAAGGCGCGCGATTCAGGCAAATAGAAAAATTCCAGATAGGGAATTATTAAAGACAATGGCGGCAACGGTTAATTTTAGCGAGAAAGCGGTGGAGAGTCCGGTCTTGAAATTCATCGGCAATCCATTGATGAGTGGTTATTTTTGGTTGTTGCGTTTGATTGTGTGGTGGTGAGTGATACATGTCATTGCGAGGAAGCCGATTCGGGACTGTCGCCAAATCACCCAACTTATCCACTTAATAAATGTCCAAAATTGTGCTACAATACGAGTGTAATTTACTCTTAATGTAGCTAAAATATGAATAATTTA
>JACRDX010000032.1 GCA_016212745.1 Candidatus Falkowiibacteriota bacterium
ATTTAATAAGTCTCGCAGTCAACTGGTTCTGGGGCGCAAAATGGTTAAAGTTGCGTCCGGCTTTTGATTGGCAGATTTGGAAAGAAATCTGGCATCGCTCATGGCCATTCGCGCTTTCAATTTCGTTAAATTTAATTTACTTAAAGGGCGATACGATTATTTTGTCGTTGTTTCGGCCGCAAACTGAAGTTGGTTTGTATGGCGCGACATATCGGATTTTGGATATTTTGACAATGATTCCGACATTGATTATGGGCGTGGCCTTGCCGGTTTTGACGCGATTTTGGCTGGAAAATAAAAAAGAGTTTTACGTTTTAATGCAAAAAGTTTTTGATGTTTTTTTAATTCTGGCCGTTCCTGTTATTTTGGGCACAATGCTTATTGCTGACAAGGTAATGGTTTTTGTGGCTGGTCAGGAATTTTTCGCGGCCGGCGCGATTTTGCGGGTTTTGATTTTCGCGGCCGGCGCGATTTTGCTAAATGGTTTGAGCGGCTACGCGGTGGTGGCATTGAATCAACAAAGAAAATGATTTTCGGATATTTGTTGGTTGCCGCGCTAACATTGATTGGATATTTCGCGACAATTCCAATATTCGGTTATTGGGGCGCAGCAGGGTTCACTGTTTTTTCGGAAACGTTGATTTTGATTTTGACCAGCATTGTTGTTTTCAAAACTTCAAAATTTGTTGCAGGTTTCAAATTATTACCGAAAATTTTAATAGCGACCGCTGCAATGTTGGTTTGTTTGAAATTAACAATCAGCTGGCCGGTTTGGATATTATTTTTTGAGGCATTGATTATTTATTTTATAGTATTGTTCGCGATCAACGGATTAAGCAAGCGGGTTGTCGTGGATTTGGTAAAACTCAAATGACAATTATGGCTTAATTTAGTTAAAATAAGATCGGCGATTTGACTTCCGCCGATTTTTTTGATAAACTTTAGATAGTTTTTAAACGCGTCAGTCATGGTATCCCGAATGGCGCGGGAGCATGATCAGCGCAAAGAGGAGGTGTGTCATGGGAAGAAAGGCAGTGGATGTGGGGCAGTCGCATGCCCTGATGGCTGTACTGGCGCAGAACGTTGACTGGAGTCAACTGGATTCAGACGTCGTTCAGCGCATCATCATGGCACCGAAAGAATCCGGTGCGCAGTTCACAGCTTTCTTGCGGAATGGAGGCAGGTCGGCTGTCAAAGGCAGTAAGGTGGTGATTGACCGTAGCAAGCCGTTTGATCCGGTTGAGTTCATCGGAGAGAAGGGCTGGAGCATCGCAGAGCAGGATGAGCGCGCGCTCCGGTTTACGGAAGTGGATTTGAACACAGTGCTGTTGAAGACGATGTTGGAAGGTGGCGAGTCGTATGTGGTTGGGGAGGAAAAGCTGCGGCGACTCAAGGCGGCTGAGTACATTCGGTTGGATGCAGGTGTGTTTCTCGCGCTTTGGCAGAATCCGGCGCTGATCCCCGCGAGCTGGCAGGGCAAGGCAGTGTTCTTTGATGGAACAATCCTGCTGTCGCCTGGGGGTGGTCGCTGTGTGTTGTGCCTCTTCTGGCATGGTTGGCCGTGGTGCTGGGGCTACTTCGGCCTTAGCAGCAACTTCAGCGATAGTCGCCCGTCTGCGGTTTTGGCGGGTTTGTCGGCAGCCCAGTAAGTATCTAGTTCTTTGTTCTTGGGCATGTAGATTTTTTGGGTCTTGGTCTTTTGCGCTTAGTTTCTGAGGCGCCAACAAACTTGTTGGCGCCGTTTTAATTTTATGATAATATTCATCTTGGTAATAGGCGAATATGTGGGCGGTTAAGGCTTCCTGCTGCCGAATCCAGCGTTCGTGCATTGAGAGTATTGCAGATTACGATTTGCAATAGAGTGGTGTGCGAGGCGCTTCAAAACATGAAGATACTTGGTATAAGGCACTATGGCATTGAAGATGCCGGATAAAATACAGCTCGGAGAGAATTCTATGAGCAGTGGTTTTGGGCGGTTCTTTATACAATCCTGCTGTCGCCTAGGGGTGGTCGCTGTGTGTTGTACCTCTACTGGAATGGTAAGCAGTGGAACTGGAACTACAACGACCTTAACAACAACTTCAACGATAATAACCCGTCTGCGGTTTTGGCGGGTTTGTCGGCAGCCCAGCAAGTTTTTTCGTTTTTTCCCCCGTTAGTCGGGGGATTTTTATTTTTTCAATTGACCTTGCCAGCCTCCCAGCATTTTACCGATCTCGTCTAGCTTTTCTGAAAGCGTGGCATATTTTTTGTTGTCAATCGACCGAGTTTCCCAAAGCATAAGAAGGAAAAGTTTGAGCACGTCGGTTTTTCTGATTGCTAGCTGCACATACGGCAATTTTTGTTCGCGCGCTGAAAAACTTGCCACGGATATTGCTTCAAGAATCTCTATAAATAGAAAATCAATTTTTTGACCAAGCGTGTGGCGATGCTCTTTTGGTATGGTTTTATAATAACCATACCAGAGTAAGTATAAGTCTTTTGCTTTTTGTAGCAGTGTGTTAAGTTGTTGCATATTTAAGTAGTTATGAAAAGTCAATTAAAAAATGTTTGGGAGGATATTATTAGTTTGGACAATTTTCTTGGGGCATGGCGTGAATTTATCTGCGGCAAGCGCGCAAGAAGAGACGTGCAAGATTTTTCTGTTAGCTTCATGGATAACATTTTGTCGTTGCGAGATGATCTTGCCAAGCATACATACAAACACGGAGATTATCAAGCCTTTTGCGTGGACGACCCCAAGCCGAGGATAATTCATAAAGCCAGCGTCAGAGATCGGCTGCTACATCGTGCGATTTATAGGGTTCTTTCCCCGTTTTTTGATAGAACGTTTATTGCTGATTCTTTTTCGTGCAGACTGAATAAGGGAACGCACAAGGCAATCAACAAGTTTGCGGCGGCGGTTTATAAAGTGAGCAAAAATGATACGAAAGCGTGCTGGGTATTGAAGTGTGACATAAAAAGATTTTTTCATAGCATTGATCACGATATCCTTGTAAAAATATTGGCTGAGTATGTTCCAGATCAAGAAATTCTTGCGCTTTTAAAAAGTGTGATCAGCAGCTTTTCGTTCAACGCAATAAATACGGGACTCCCTTTGGGTAATCTAACGTCTCAACTTTTTGCGAATATTTATCTAAACCGGCTCGATCAATTTGTTAAGCATAGAGTAAAAGCGCAATGTTATATCCGTTACGCGGATGATTTTGTTATTTTGTCAGAAAACAAGGACGATTTGATGCGCAAACTTAGTTTGATGGGGGAATTTTTACGAAAGGAATTACGGTTAGTTTTGCATTCGGATAAAGTATCCATTAAAAAATTATCGTCAGGCATTGATTTTTTGGGGATGGTCAATTTTTTCCATTTTCGCGTATTAAGAACCAAGACAAAAAGAAGGATGTTTAGGGTGATGGCAGAAAAATATTTAAATGTCCGTCGTGGTTTATTGTCTGGCGAGACCTTTAATCAAGGGCTACAAGCATATTTTGGAATATTGAAGCATTGCAACGGGCACAAGGAGTTTTTATCTTTATTGCGCAAGTATGATAAGATAATAGTGTAGCGGTTGATTTGGGCGGATTTAAATCGCGATCTATATGTTTGAACAAATTATGTCAGAACCAAAACAATTTAGAATTCCGGCGAATGAAATTGTTGAAAATTTTTCTCGGTCAGGCGGAAAAGGCGGGCAAAATGTGAATAAGTTATCAACAAAAGTTGAATTGCGTTGGAATGTCAGCGCGTCTTTGGCGTTCAACGACATAGAAAAGGAGCGAATAAAGTTGGCGCTGAAAAATCGCATAAACAATGATGGAGAGTTTGTTATTTTTTGTCAGGAAGAACGGTCGCAGGCGCAAAATCGCGAGCGCGCGTTTGAAAAACTGAACGAAATGGTTGAGGCAGCGCTGGTTGTTGAAAAAGAACGGAAACCGACAAAACCAACGCGCAGCGCGAAAGAGCGGCGGATGGATGAAAAAACGCGCGTTGCGCGCAAAAAACAAGAACGCCGCCGCGTTGACTGGTAGATTGTGGGCGTGATAAAGTTAAGTATCTGTTTTGGTGGGATGGCCGAGCGGTTGAAGGCGCGGCTCTCGAAAAGCCGTATCTGCCAAAAGCGGATCGCGAGTTCAAATCTCGCTCCCACCGTATTGAAAATTATGAACCAAGATTGGGAAAAATTTGCTAAAACAAATCCGCGATATTATATCGCGCTTGATTCTTGTTGTGAGCATGATTTTTGGCGAAAGGGCGAGGAAAATTTTCAGAATTTTATCCTGCCTGTTTTAGAAAAATATAAAATAAAACGCGATAGTGCGTTGGATTTTGGTTGTGGACTCGGCAGATATACTTTTCCTCTGCGAAAATATTTTGATAATGTTGTTGGAGTTGATGTTTCCGATGCAATGTTTGATCTGGCGCGAAAGGAAGTTGTCTCGCGGAATATTGAAAATGTATTTTTAAAAAATAACGAGCAGTTTTTTGGGAGCGATCAAAAATTTGATTTTATTTTTTGCGCGAATGTTTTTCAGCATATTGAGCAATCAGAAGAAATTGAAAATATTTTTGCGAAATTCGGGAATATTTCTATTGGTTATTGCTATTTGCAATTTGATACGCGGCCAATTGATTTTTTGTATAAAATAAAAATGTCGTTGCCAGATTGGTTGCTACCCAAAGCGCATAGACATGGAATTCGTAGAATTCGGCGAAACGCAGAGTGGGTTCGAGCATTGTCTAATTGGATGGGATTTGATGTTATTGAAGAATTTAATCCTAATTCAAAATATCATTATTTTTTGTTGCGATCGTTTATTCGACATTAAGAAGCATAGAAAAAATGCAGCGCGTTCGGTTTCTGAGCGCGCCGTTTTGTTTTTGTTGTATTTGAGACGTCTTGTTTTTTATTTTGTCCCCATTTTTGTTTTTAGATGTTGGTTATTGTGATATAATATAATTTGTAGATTGGTCCCGCATCCTTATTATAAATACGAAATGTTTGCGGGATCCCGCCATCGAGGCAGGATAATTAGTAGCCGCTTATGCAAAAACCATATATCAAAAAGATCGCAACAATTTCAAAATTTTTAGTTTGGAATGTTGACGGTAAATATATCCGCACGAAAATTGATGAAGAGTTCACCAACTTTGGACATCATTATCGTTTTGCTTTTATTCCAAAAAACGAATTTTGGATTGACCATGAGAGCGCGCCAGGCGAAGCGCGTTTTTATATTGACCACATGCTTGTTGAGCATCGGTTAATAGCAAATGGAAAATCATACGCAAAGGCGCTTGAAATTGCCGATAGAATTGAACATCGCGAGCGAAGCAAGTCGCGCTTAATGAAAAATTGGCGTGGACGAAAGACAGAAGAGTTGATTAAGAATAAAATTCATAAAAAACTTTTGAAAAAATACAGTGCTGGCGGGATTAAAACCTACATTGTAAGCGGTGAAGCTGTTCGCGATTTCTTTTTTATAGATTTTACCGAAGGCGGGCACAATAAAGTTTATCCATTTGTTCCTGAAAAAGAAATTTGGATTGATGATGATGTAAACGCAACGGAACGCAGGTTTGTTTTGTTGCACGAAGCGCATGAGCGGCATTTGATGGATAAATATGGGTGGAATTATGACCGAGCGCACCAAGATTCAAGCAAAATTGAATATTTTTGTCGGCATCACCCGTCGTTGTTGGATAAAACCTTAAAAAAAGAACTTGGCAAAAATAAAATATGAAATTAAAATTTTCAGAAGCGGTTGCTTTATTTTTAGTGGTAATGTCTTTTTTCGTGGGCGTTTATTTTTATCCAATGTTGCCAGATAAAGTTGCCAGTCATTGGGGCATTGGCGGGGAGGTTGATGGATACATTTCAAAATTTTGGGGCGCGTATTTAATGCCGATTATCGGAGCAATATTGTGGATTCTGTTTTTAGTGATTCCGCGTATTGACCCAAAAAAACACAATATAGAAAAATTCAGAAAACATTTTGACAGATTTATTGTTTTGCTGTTTTTATTTTTGATTTATATTTACGGATTAACACTTGCGTGGAATTTGGGAGTCAGATTTTCATTGATCCAATGGATGTCGCCTGCTTTGGCAATTTTATTTTTCAGCGCTGGTGTTTTGGTTTCCAACGCAGAACCAAATTGGAGCATTGGCATCAGAACGCCATGGACATTAAGCTGCGAAAAAGTTTGGAAAAAAACGCACAAAACTGGTGGCGTATTGTTTAAAATATGCGGCGCGATGGCTTTATTGGGTATGGTTTGGCCGATGTATGCAGTGTGGTTTGTGCTGGCGCCAATTTTAATCGCGGCAGTTTTTACTGTTGTTCAATCATACGTTGAATACCATCGGGAACATATCACGAAAAAGTAGATATTTGTAGATTTGTATTATTTGGTAATGATTCGTAATTGGTAGCCTTCTATGAAGAAAATAACCAAAGTGACAAAAATTATATTAGCGAATGACCTTTTTATTGCATTGGGTTGGGGTCTAATAGCTCCTGTAATGGCGATTTTCATCGTTGGAAATATAAATGGTGGAAACGCAGAAGTGGCTGGGATTGCCACTGGAGTATATTGGATAACAAAGTCAATTTTGCAGGTTCCAATCGGGCGCTGGTTAGACAAAAATCACGGAGAAAAAGATGATTTTTGGTGTTTGGTTTTGGGAACATTAATCGGCTCAATCGCGCCGATTGGAATGTTTTATGCAACATTGCCGTGGCATCTTTATTTTTGGGAATTTTTTACCGCAATCACGATGGCAATGGTTGTTCCGGCGTGGGGCGGAATTTTTATCAGGCACATTCGTAAGGGACAAGAGGGTTTTTGGTTTGGGCTTGATTCAGCGGCAATCGGAATCGGCGCTGGCGTTGCCGGCATACTTGGCGGTATTATTGCCGAGACATTTGGTTTTGCTTATTTGTTCTGGGGCGTGGCGTTTTTGCAAATTGCGAGCGGACTGCTTTTATTTTGCATCAAGCATGATTTATATCCACCGTCAAAGGTTGTTGAACTAATATCAAAAGATGATGGTCGAAAAAAATAATACCTTAATTAAAGTTTATATGGAAATTTTACAAAACATTTACAAAAATTTGCGCAGCTCATTGCTGAACATCGTTATTTACTTTTTGCTGCAGGCGATTTTGTTTATCGCGCTGGCAGTTCTGATTGTTATTTATCCGTTCGCGTTGATTATATTTTTCTCGTTGTTTTTGATTGTACTTGCAATAATTAGCTTAGTCATTGCGTTGAAGGTGAAAAAATATCACAATGGGTTGAAAAAAGTTAAAGAGTTAATTTTTGGAAGTTAATAACATGGCGAAAATAACCAAGCTCATAATCCCGGTCGCTGGGTATGGCACGCGGTTTTTGCCAGCAACTAAGGCGCAGCCAAAAGAAATGTTGCCAGTGGTTGACACGCCAATTGTCCAGTATGTGGTTGAAGATGCGGTGCGGTCTGGGATTGAAACAATAATTTTAGTGACAGGCAGCGGAAAGCGGGCAGTTGAAGACCATTTTGGTTATAACTTTGAATTACAAAGTTGGCTCAAAAAACAAGGTAAAGAAGATTTGAGGGCAGAGGTAAAGCGCATTGCTGATATGGCCAATTTTGTTTATATACGGCAAAAAGGGCCGTATGGAAACGGGACACCGGTTTTATGCGCGAAGCATTTGATTGGCAATGAGCCGTTTGCTGTGATGTGGGGCGATGAATTTTTTCTCACTGACCAAAAACCGCATTTGCGACAGTTGATGGATGTTTTTGAAAAATATAATGCGCCGGTTTTGACAGCGCATGAAGTTGATTTGGAAGACACTGCGCGATACGGAATCATTGACGCAGAAAAAGTTGACGAAACGGTTGTAAAGGTTAAGGATATTATTGAAAAACCCGGACCAGAAAAAGCGCCGTCCACATTAGCGTCGCTTGGCGGATTTATTTTAACGCCAGACATTTTTGAAATTTTGGAAAAAACAGCGCTGGGCAAGGGAGACGAACTTTGGCTAACAGACGCTATTCGCGGCTTGATACGCAAACAAGATGTTTATGCATGCAAGGTTGATGGAACATATTTGGACACAGGTTCAAAGCTTGGATATCTAATGGCAAATGTTGAAGTTGCGCTACGCAGGCCAGACATTAAAAAAGAATTTAAAAAATATTTAGAAAATAAAATATGCAAAAATTTTTCACAATAAGCAAATTGGCCTTTGTCAGTATTATTTGTTTGTCATTGCTTAATTTTGGCGCGAGCTGCACAAAGGGCGGCGATTCTGCTGCAATTGCCGCATACAAGCCGATCAAATTGGTTTACTGGAGTGTGTGGAATAGCAGTTCTGATTTGAACGCGCTTACGACCGCATACAAACAAATACATCCGAACATTAGCATTGAGTATCACAAAATTCCGTACCAGGATTATGAAAAAGAATTGCTGAACGCATTGGCAGAAGATCGCGGACCAGACATTTTTTCAGTTCACAATACTTGGGTAACAGAATACCAAAACAAAATTTTACCGTTACCATCCACAACTAAATTGGCCTCCAAATTTATTCAAGGAACAATTAAAAAAGAAGAAGTTGTTCAATTCATCACAAAAAAATCACTGACGCCAGCTGACATTGAAAAACAATTTGTTGAAGTTGTCGGCAAGGACGTGACAATTGACCAGCAAGTTTATGGTTTGCCGCTGAATTTGGACACAATGGTGCTTTATTATAATAAAGACATTTTGGATAATAAAGGAATCCCTTTGCCGCCAGCAAGTTGGCAGGATTTTGAGGAGCAGGTTCACAAAATAAAAGAGGTTGATGCTGATGGAAAAATTGTGCTGGCTGGCGCGGGAATTGGGACTGGTAAAAACATCGCGCGAAGCGCGGATTTGCTGTCAGTGTTGATGATGCAAAATTTAACAAAAATGGTTGCTGATAATGGCGAAGTGATATTTGATTCAATTCCCGCGCAATTGAAAAATAAAGTAAAAGTCGCGCCCGGCGAATCTGCGTTGGAATTTTACACAAAATTCGCGGACTCGCTTTATGATTATTACTACACGTGGAATGACAAAATGCCAAATTCTTTGGACGCGTTCATCAATGGGCAATCAGCGTTTTTCTTTGGCTACGCGTATAATCTAGGGACGATTTATGATAAAGCGCCAAAGCTGAATTTCGCGATTGCTGCGTTGCCGCAAATCGCTGGAAATCCAAAAGTTAATTTTGCCAATTATTGGGTTGAGACAGTTTCTAAAAAAACAAAATATCAGGACGCTGCATGGAATTTTGTGCAGTTTATTACGAATAAAGATAATGTAAAACAATATTTGGACGCGCAAAAACGCCCCACAGCGCTTCGCGCGTTAATCAATGACCAATTGAATGACCCTATTATGGGCGTTTTTGCGGACCAGGTTTTAACCGCAAAAAGTTGGTATCGCGGCGCGCAACCGAATGAGGCGGAAAAGATTTTTATTGATATGATTGATTCGGTTGCGCTTGGCAAATCCACGGCGCACGACGCAATACACAAAACTTGCGAAAAAATTCAACAAACTTGGTTTGAATAATTTATGTTTAAAAAAATATTGCTAGTTTTTATTATCAGCGGAGTGTTTTTCGGAATTTTTAGTTCAGCGGCAATGGCAGCTTTTCCATCATTGGTGCCTGAAATATGCCGCGGCGATGCTGCTTTTAAAGAATGCGGGCTAAGTCAGGTTCAACTGGTGATTGTGACCGTCGCACAAATGATACTTGGCGTATCTGGCTCAATTGCTTTGTTGATGTTTGTAATTGGTGGTATAATGTACCTAACTTCTGGTGGAAATCCAAGCAAAGTGCAAAAAGGAACCAAAATGATTACTGGCGCTGCGATAGGTTTGTTAGTTATTTTTTCCGCGGGAGTGATTATTAAATTTTTGTTGGGCACGCTTGTCGGAACGCAAGGATTAGTAGAATAAGTATTATGAATTTATTTAACGTGGCGCAAGCCGCAGATCCAGTCGCTCCGCCAGTGCAGGAAGCGTTTGACGCTTTGGACAATTTTTCTAAAACCGTTGGTATTTTTAATCCGTCAATTGGCGTGCAAACATTGGCAGGCAAATTGATTTTATCCGCAATGGGCATTGTTGGTTCTTTGGCGTTGGTGTTTTTCATATACGGTGGTATAATGTGGATGACAGCAGGGGCAGACCCTAAAAGACTTAATACTGCGAAAAAGACAATGCTTTGGGCTGCTTTGGGTTTAGTTGTTATGTTTTTGAGTTATATTGTTGTGAAGATGATAATTGAAGTTGTTTCATTATAAATAAAAATAAACAAGAGATTATGAAGAAAAAATTCCTGATGATTGCCATGTTCGTGGCAATGCTGGCGATTTACGCGGTGCCTGTTTTTGCGCTCCCGGCTCCTCCAACGACATTGGATGTCGGGCTAGAGTCCATTAAATCAACTGGTTTGGGGCAGACAGATTTGCGCACAGGCATTGGTGGAATTATTAAGGTCGCGTTGAGTTTTCTTGGCGTAATTGCGATAGTCATTGTGTTGATTGGCGGATTCAAATACATGACTGCTGGCGGCAAGGATGAGAAAACAAAAGACGCAAAAAATTGGATTATTTCAGGTATTATTGGCATCGCTATTATTTTGTCAGCTTACGCAATTACGACATTTGTCGTTGAAAAATTGGTTGGCGCGACTGGCGGAACATTGGCAGACTAGTATTTTTAGGAATGATCTATGAAAATAATGTTGCGAGCACTGCTTGTTATATTTTGTTTAGTTGTTTTAGCACAGCCCATAATTGCATTGGCAAAAGGTAGTTATTTCACAGAAACGGCAACTGACTATACCATTGACGAAGGGTTAAAACAAGCCAGCCAAGGAGTGTTTGCTACAAGCGATGAAAAAACATTGCCTGAACGTATCGGCCAGATAATTGAAGTTCTTTTGTCTTTGGTTGGTGTGGTATTTTTGGTAATGATTATCATCGGCGGCATAATGTGGATGACAGGTGGCGATAGTCCGCAAGTCAAAAAAGCGCAGCAGCGCATTGTGAACGCTGCGATTGGTTTGATAA
>JACRDX010000034.1 GCA_016212745.1 Candidatus Falkowiibacteriota bacterium
ATTGAGCCGTCGCGCCTGATAGTCATACAAAATTGAACAAGAATGCGTTTCGCCATATGCCTCGCGCGACAACATCCATGTTTCAACATCAACCATATACGCTGTTTTCGCTGCCAAATCACCGGAACAATTTACAACAATTCTGTATGGCAATTTTAAACTTTGCAACAAATCTTCTGTGTTTTTTTGAAGTTCCGCGTGCATCCGCTCGCTTTCATCTTTATCATTTTTACAAATTATGAGCTGCTCCACCTTATTAAATTGATGCACGCGAAACAAACCTTGCGTATCTTTTCCATAAGTTCCTGCTTCGCGGCGAAAACATGACGAAACTGCCGCGTATTTCAATGGCAATTTTGTCGCATCAACAATATCATTCATGTGCATGCCGCAAATTGACGCCTCTGACGTGCCAACCAGATATTTGTCATCCTGCTGAACATAATAAGTTTGCTCTTCGCCCTCTGGAAAAAACCCAGCGCCAACAAGAATTTCTTTGTTAATCAAAACCGGGACAATTAATAAACAATAGCCGCGCTTTGTGATAAAATCTTGCGCGTATTTTATGAGCGCTTGTTCCAATCTCGCGCCATCACCTTTTAAAATGTACGAGCGACTGCCAGCGATTTTTACGCCATCTTCAAAATTAATAATGTCCAATTCTTTTCCCAATGTAATATGGTCCTTTGGCTCAAAATTAAATTTTGGCAAATTGCCCCATTTTTTAATTTCTTTATTGTCTTTGTCGCTCGCGCCTTGCGGCACTCGCGAGTCCAAAATATTTGGCACTGCCAATAAAATTTCCTGCATTTTATCTTTCAATGCCCTCAACTTATTCTCAACCTCTGATTGTTCAACGTCCATTTTTTTCATTTCAGCCAAAATTGCTTTTTTGCTTGCTTCGTCGTAGCTTTTGCGAAGCGAGTCAATATCTTTTTTGCCAACGATTTCTTTGGAAACGCGATTTTTTTTCGCCTGAAAATTTTCAAAACGCAATTGCAACTCACGACGCTCGTCATCCATCGTTAACAATTTATCAATATCAATAGAACGATGCCGCATTTTCAGCGACCGTTCCACTTCTCCCCTATTTTCACGAATAAACTTTATATCTAGCATATATACTTGGCATAATGACCAATTATAGTTATTTATTTCTTAATATCAATGACTTTATATTCCACGATTCCGCGTGGGGTCTCAACTTCCACTTTATCGCCTTTTTTGTGTCCATAAAATGCGCTCCCCAACGGGGATTCAATTGAAATTTTTCCGGACAATGGGTCAGCCTCATTAAAACTGACCAATTGAAAATCGCGCTCTTTTCCTGACCCGTCTTTGGCCACAAATTTTGTTGACATTCCAATTTTATTGCCAGTTTCTTCATTCATAACAATTGAACTTTTCAAAGTCGCCTCAATCTCGGCAATACGCGCGGCCATAAATCCCTGCGTGTCTTTTGCTTCTTGATACTCGGCGTTTTCAGACAAATCGCCCATTTCCTTTGCTTTTTCAATGCGGTCAATAATCTCTGGCATCTTTTGCTCTTTCAACTCTTTCAACTCATCTACTAATTTTTGGTAACCGTCTTTTGTCAAAATCTTTTGCATAAAAAATCTGCGCCTTTGGCGAAAATATTAAAATTCATTATTATTGTTTTAATCTTTTTATTTCCGCCTCAATATCTTTAATGACTTCTGTATTTCCAATTTCACCATCCAAACTAAAAACAATAAACACTTTCCCTTGATATTTTTTTTCAAAATCAAGAAAATTATTTTTCATCCTCTCTGAAACAGAATAATTACCAAAATTTGCTTTGGCGGTTATTGGTTTAATTTGTATGCCGAATGCTTTGCCGCCAACAAGTCCTAAATAATCTATATCCCCAGCGTGATCAAGATCATTATCACTCTCGACAAATCTTACATCTGAAAAATGTTTTGCCAATCCATCATTAACTACGGATTTTTCACGAATAAAACCGTCGTAGGTTCGGTTTATCGTTAGGTTTTTAATATAGTCTTTGCAATCTTGTAGCGATAACTCACTAAAAGCTGCTTGCCATTCCGGTATAACTACCTCTGTTATCTTTTCATGTAATCTTGCACCTAATTCCGCGAGGATTTGCAGTGTAATTTTAATCGGATTTTTACTCTCTGTAAACGCTTTTGCAAAATACCATTTTTCCCACTCCTCAATGGTTTTCGGTTGGCATTCGCGTATAAGCGCCATAACGGCCCCGACTTTATTTGGTCGAGATAAGTGATATGTTTGGCAAGCATAATTAAGAACCTTTTCCTTTTTGCCAAAATCCTTAGAATATTTTCTATTTTTTTTATCTTGCATAATGTGGGAGTAAGTTGATAAATTTTTCTTTATATTTATAATCCATTTCTTTATCAACAAGAACGTAGCCGTCTTTGATTAAATGAGCATTAATAAAGGTTTTATTTTGTAAGTATAAATAACATAACAAATTATTTTCTTCATCATATTTTTGATTATCAAATCTTAAAAATACTCTTTGTCTGTTTGTTTTATTTTTAAGATAACTAATTGCCTCATCAAATTTTTTAGGATTATTTTTAACTCCTAATAATTTAATTACCAAATCATTGTTTAACTTTAATTTTTCAGGATTAATAATTTCTTTTATTGTAAAAAATCCATCCCTTTGTTTTTTATTTTCATCTATTCTTGATCCGAATTGCAATTTTTTAGGATCTACTTTTTTGTCAAGTTTAATTGGATCCTGAAAAACATAAAAGAGTTTAGAAATTTGATCATTAAAATCAATATTCAGTTTTTCTTGATTAATAAAAATTACATTTGAATTATCAAACATCTTACTGACACCAACATCTAATTTTTGTTTTATGACATCAATAAATTTGGGGTTGATTTCATAACCGACAGAATTGCGGCCTAAATTTTTCGCGGCCAACGAAGTTGTGCCGCTCCCAACAAATGGATCAAGTACATTGTCTCCAACAAATGAAAACATTTTAATTAATCTCTTTGGCAATTCTTCTGGAAACATGGCAATATGCCCATCTTGTCTAACTCCATTAAAATTCCAGTGCCCCTGAAAATAAGTATTCCACTCTTCTTTTGTCATTTGAGAAAGTTCTTTTACGTTTTTGTCTATTTTTTCTGGAGTTCCATTTTTCTTAAATAACAAAATAAACTCATAATCAAGTTTAATTATGCCATTTCTTGGATAGGGAAACGACCCCATAATCGTAGCCCCTCCCGACGTGTTCATTGTGGTTGATTTTTGCCATATAATTGCACCCATATAATCAAATCCGATAGTTTCGCAAAATTTTATTATTTCTGTTCTGATCGGAATAATTTTATATCGACCATAATAAACAGCGCGAGCAAATTGGTCGCCAATATTAATGCACAAACGACAGCCATTTTGTAATACCCTGTAACATTCCTGCCAAACTAAATTCAGATTGTTTATATAATTTTCGTAGCTATCATTGTATCCGATTTGATCATCGGTTCCGTAATCTTTCAATTGCCAATATGGTGGCGATGTTATCACCAAATGTATAGAATTATTAGACAATTCTTTCATTTGCCTCGAATCACCTCGTATAATTTTATGATTAGTTTTTATATCATCTATTGTCATAGTAGCTACATTTTATTCATAATAACAATATTTGTAAATCAACGCAATAAAAAATCAACAATGACCATACCTTAATATGACCAACCCCCAAATCCCAACCCGCCTGCTCGCCTCGCTAACGCTCTGGCGAAGCGGGCCGGACGGGCAGGTTGGTCATTTATTCATTGGGATTTGATTGGTCATTGGGATTTGCCTGCCCGCCTATGGCGGAGTCATTTCTTATTATACTGCCACCAATATAAAAACTCCTGCGCAATTGGTACTGAAACTATACTGCCTTCGCCGCCTTCTTCAATCAACACAGTAATCACAATTTGCGGATTATTGTACGGCGCAAAACCAGTGAACCACGCGTGCGGTTTTTTCGTCATGTCCCACTGCGCTGTGCCAGTTTTACCGGCAACCGCCATTGGCAAACTGTTCAGGTGCTTTGCTGACCCGTATGTAACGGCCTGTCTCATTCCACTGCGCACAATGTCAATATTTTTCTTTGAAATAAAATTTTGGCGAATAATTTCCGGCTCAATATTTTTCAACAAACCTGTTTGCTCGTTAGAAATGGTTTTAACCAAATGCGGCTTGTACAAAGTTCCGCCATTCGCGATTACAGTGGTGTAGCTCGCGACTTGCAATGGCGTCACCAGCAAATCACCTTGGCCAATTGCCAAATGATAAGTGTCGCCAATAAACCAACGCTCACCTTTTGCACTTTCTTTCCAGCCAGCAGTTGGCAAAAAACCAGTACCTTCATCTGGCAAATCAATTCCGAGTTTTTGGTTTAACCCAAACAATTCAGAATATTGTTTGATTTTATAAACCCCAAGCCCAACGAACTTTTGCCAGCCGCCGCCAATGATGTAAAAAAATGTGTTCACCGAATCTGCCAGCGCTTTTGTCACATTTGTAATTCCATGACCGCCAGTTTTCCAATCTGGAAAAAACCATTTGTCTATTGTCAATCCGCCAACGCTTAAAAAGCTTGTATTTTCGTTGATTATTCCTTCTTGCAAAGCTGCCGCCGCAATCACCGGCTTTATCACAGAGCCAGATGGATATTCACCGCTCACCGCGCGATTGAACAACGGCTGATTAGGATTGTCTATCAACTTTTGGTAATCCTGCGCAGAAATTCCGCTGGCAAATAAATTGTTATTAAATGTCGGCTCACTCACCATTGCCACAATTTCACCATTGTTCGGATTCATAGCAATGGCAACTGCCCGCTGTTTGTTAATGCGCAACAACTGGGCACGAACAATTTGTTCAAGCTTTTTTTGCGCGTCAAAATCAAGCGACAAAATTAAATCATTGCCTTTGACTATTTTGTCTTCCGCAATAATACTTTTTTCCTTGCCAGCAGAATCAACTTCAACTTCGCGCTTGCCAGATTCGCCGCGCAAATCATTTTCATAAAAAAGTTCCAGCCCTGTTTTGCCAATGCGGTCATTCAATAAATATCCTTTATATTGAAAAACATCAAACTCTTTTTGCGAAATCGGCCCTTCATATCCCAATATGTGCGACAATGAACTTGCCCCGCCATAGGCGGGGTCTAAATACTCACGCTGCCCATTGATTTTGACGTCAACGCCGCTCACGCTTTGCGCAAAAATTTTTAATTTCATCGTAGTTTGATAATCCAAATCTGTTGCCAATATCTGCGGCTCAAAATAGTCCTTTTTAAAAGTTGGTGTATTCAAAATTTCCGCAAATCGCGCGGCATACTTACTCTGCCAATCAACCATTGTTGCTTGTAATCCAGCTTCAATTTCTTTTCGCTCCGCTTGTTTTTTCGGAAGATCATATGGAATTATATATAAACTAAAATCAGGAATATTTTTCAACAATGACCGCATTTTGCTGTCATAAATTATGCCGCGCGGCGCGGCTAAATATTGCACACGTATGCGATTGCGTTCTGCCAATGCTCCATAATGTCCGCCTTTAATAATTTGCAATTGTCCTGCTCTAAAAAATAACGCTCCAAGACTAATCAAAATAATGGCCAAAAAAATAGTTAGCCGTCTTCTGGAAAGCGCCAGCCCCATATAATTTTTTCCGCTTTTATTCAATTCTTCAACGGAAAAATCAATAAAAGCGTCTTCCACCCACTGACGCCATGTATTTCGTCCGAGCCGGTCAACGCGCAGTTTCCGCGCGTCAATCATAAAAATCTCATCCTCTGGATTTTGTTTTGTATCGTCAAAAGTTAACATGATTTTGATCGGATATCGGTTTCGGCGTCGAAGCTCGTTTCGTTACTTGTTTAACGTCAACCGAAACGTGCTTCGAAACCATTTACCGTTGACCGACTAAACTTTTATGCCACGAACTTCTGGCCTTATCATCTATCACTTGGCGCTTGTTTGTCTCGCGGTCAATGAAAAAATAAAATACAACAACGTCACGAACGCCACATTCATCACTTCCGTGTACATCAAATTATTCACCAGCGAATGCCCAAACAATCCTGTTAGCAAATCTCCACTTTGAAAAAACTCCGCTGCCCAAGCATAAATCCAAAAAACAAAATGATAAATCAATGTTGCCAAAAACATCAAAATAATAATTGTATAAAGAGAGCGATTTGTAAGCGCTGACAAAAAAATCCAATTGCAAACGGCCATTGATACCAACAATCCAAGCAATATCGCGCCAAAAGCAAACGCTGAATATATTTCCAAAACTATTCCAACAATAACTGCGTAAATAATTGCTTCGCGAAAGTTTATTAAAAATCCCCAAAACACAAAGCACGCCAAAACAAAATCAAATCGCGCAAACGGCATCCCCAAAATAGGCAAAAAACTGGTTTGCATTAAAACCAGCACAAGGACAAACAATATTTTCTGCAAAATTGCTTTGAACATTATTGTTTTTTTAGCATTATTGTTCCTGAATTATTATTGTGACCAAACGCAATTTATTAAATTCAACCAAAGATTTTATGCTGGCCTGCTGAAATAATGACTCTGGTTTTTTTACCACTGAACTTATGGTGCCAATAACCAAGCCAAACGGCACATCTTTTTCCAAGCCCGAAGTTATTACCAAATCACCTTCTCCAACTTTTTCCTCTGGCGGAATAAAATCCATTTTTATGCCAAGACCATATTCGCCCACCACCAAACCAATGGTTTTATTTTTATTATTAATGGCTGCGGCAACATTGGACAAATCGTCGTTTATCAGCAAAACAACGCTGGTCAGCGCACTAACTTTGTAAATTTTTCCAATAAACGTTCCGCCTTCAGACACAACAGCATGCCCGACATTAACTTTGTCGTTTGTCCCGCGGTTGATAATCAACGTGTTAACGCTCAAATCCGAACTTTTGCCAATCACCTGCGCAGCCACTCCGCTTTGTTTTGCTTTTTTCAAAAAATCAGATTGCTCCCGCAAAAATTTGTTTTCCTCTGCCTGCTCAGCGCAATAGCTTTGTTTTGCCAGCAATTTTTCCACATCGTTTTTTAAATATTCGTTTTCCTGCTTCAACGTTTTTATTTTTTTCAAATCTACAAAAAAACCGCCAACCTTATTTGATAAATAATAAACGGCTGATTGCACTGGCCGAAAAACAAAAGCAGTTCCGCGCTCAATCAATGACAGCGCTCCAATATAATGCAAAAAAAATAATAGTCCCACTACTATTATAATCACCACCGAAAAATTAATTGTCCGACGAGGAAGCAACATGAAATTTTTACAAAATCCTATCAGCGCTGGCTGACGGCACCTCAACCTCTTCCAACAATTTTGAATCTTCCAACAAAGCATTAAGCCCGCGAATGGTGCAGGTGGCAGGGTCGTCTGCGATGCGCACAGGCACAGCGGCTGCTTTTGAAATCGCTTTGTCAATGCCGCGCAATTTCGCGCCGCCTCCGGCCAAAACAATTCCGCGTTCATAAATATCAGCGACCAGTTCTGGCGGCGTTGTTTCCAATGTCAATTTCAATGCCTCAATTATCGCATTGATTGACGGCCAAATCGCGTCGCGCACCTGATAATCGCTTATCACCAATTCGCGCGGCAAACCTGTCACCAAATCGCGGCCGCGCATTTCCATTTGCATCGGGCTTTCAATTTCAAACGCCGAGCCAATGCTTATTTTCAATTGTTCGGCAAATCTTTCGCCAATCAACAAATTAAAATGGTCGCGCGCGTAATTGATAATATCCTGATCAAAGGTCTGACCAGCGATTTTCAATGATTTCCAATTCACAACTCCATTCAAAGAAATAACCGCAATTTCAGTTTTGCCGCCGCCAAGATTCACAATCAAACTGCCGGACGCGTCTTGTACTGGCAAACGCGCGCCAAGCGCGCTGGCCATTACCTCTTCAACCAAATGCACTTTGCCAGCGCCAGCTGACAACACCGCGTCTTCAACCGCTTTTTTTTCAACTTCGGTGATGTCCAATGGAATGTTTATAACAACTCCAGGACGAAAAGCAAACCCAACTTGTTCGCGATAAATTTTGTCAATGAAATAGCGCAGCATTTTTTCAGTCACTTCAAAATCAGAAATAATTCCATTTTCCAGCGGTCGGCTCAACGTGATGAATTTTGGCGCTTTGCCAACCATTTTTCGCGCATCTTCGCCGACCGCCAAAATCCTGTCCAAGCGGTTGTTAATGGCCACAATTGACGGTTCCTGAATAATAATGCCCCTGTCTTGTACGCTAACAATGGTCTTGGACGAGCCAAGGTCAATGGCGATTTTTTTGCTAAATTTGTTTAAAAATTTTTGAAACATGCAGCATCAAGCTCCTTAATCCTGACCAGTCGCGCCTCCTGCTCGTTTCTGCATTTTACCTCGCAACTATCTTGTTGTAAAGTTTTTTTACTCACAATAATCCGCACTGGAATTCCAATTAAATCAGCGTCAACCAGTTTTTCGCCAATTGATTTATCTTCCCGCTCATCAAACAAAATGCTGTCTCCGCCATTGGCGGTTTTATATTGTTCGTATATCTTCTTTGCGGTTGACACAACCTCTTTGTCATTTGTCAACGCAATCAAGTGCGCGAAAAATGGCGCAACATTTTTTGGCCAGATGATGCCTGCGTCATCGTGGAAAAGTTCAACCAGCGCGCCCATAATTCGCGATGGCCCGATTCCATAGGCAGCCATTTCAACGGGCTGCTCATCGCCATTATCATCCACCCATTTAAAATTGAACGCGTCTGTGAATTTAGTTTTTTGTTTGAAAATATTGCCGACTTCAATTGCTTTTCGCGCAACCAATTTTTTATTGCCGCATTCAGGGCAACTATTTTGTTCGTCAATAATTTCCTTATTTACTGCCACGCGACATTTTTCGCACACATGAATTACATCTTCGCCAGCATCGCACAAAGTTTGAAATTCATGAGAATATTTGCTAAAAGTTCCGCCTGACGCAAACGTTAACAATGTGACATCGCCAATTCCAAGCCGATTGTAAATTTTAAAATACGCATCCTTAACTATTTCATAATACTTATTCAAATCTTTTTCTGTCGCATGGAATGAATACAAATCTTTCATGTTAAACTCTCTGCCGCGCAGCAAACCAGATTTTGCCCGCGCTTCGTTTCTGAATTTGTTCTGAATCTGATAAACGGCTAGTGGCAAATCTTTATATGACAAAACAAATTTTTGCACGAGCGGTGTAATAATTTCCTCATGCGTTGGATTCAAAAATATTTTCGCGTCACCCTGCCCCATTGTGCTGAACAAAACATCTGCCATTGTTTTGTCGCGGCCAGTTTGTTTATAATTTTCTTCTTGCGTCAAAGTTGGCATTAAAATTTCTTGACCACCAATTGCATTCATTTCTTCGCGAATTATATTTTGTATGCGCGTTAAAACCCGCAAACCCAATGGCAAATAATTATAAACACCTGCCATTTGTTTTGAAATAAACCCTGCGC
>JACRDX010000035.1 GCA_016212745.1 Candidatus Falkowiibacteriota bacterium
TGGATTAAAAAAACCACGTTGAAAAGTCGCGTTGCCAAAATTTTGATAAGCGGGTTTGACAGCAAGGTTATTTACGCGGCAAGTTTGGAAAATGGAATTTCAAAATCAACTGACGCGGGCGAAACGTGGCAAAGCTTGAATCTCGCGTTTGCGACTTTGGGAACAAATGAAATTTATTATTATCGTGGATTTATTGAAGATGGCAAAAAGGCCGGAACATTGTATTACGCGTCTGCTGTTGGTTTGTTTAAGACAACGACCGGCGGGCAAGAGTGGACAGCTATGAATTTGCTGACGCCGAGCGACCAGGCAAACATTTATTCCATTGCCGTTGACCCAAATAATAGCAACAATCTTTATTACGGAACCATGACTTCGTTTTATCGCAGCAAAGACGGCGGTAATAGTTGGATTGCGAAAAAAATGCCCACAACATTGGCAGCATCTGTTTTGAAAGTTCATCCAAAGAGCAGCGCGGTTTTATACATGGGCGTTAAAAGCATTAAATAAGATTTAATCTATGAATCAATTCATCGCAAAACATCAGGCAAATTTTGACGCGGTTGTTGAGCATTTTAAAAAAGAAATAGGAGGAATCAGAACTGGACGCGCGACACCATCATTGGTTGAAAATGTGCAGGTGAACGCGTACGGAGTGCGCACGCCGTTGAAGCAATTGGCAAGCATCAGCATCGCCGAAGTGAGAATGTTGAATGTGGAAGCATGGGACAAAACTGTGATTAAAGATATTGAAAAAGCGATTGCCGAAGCAAATGTCGGTGTTACTACGGCAGCTGATGGAAATGTGATTCATGTTTCTGTCCCGCAAATGACAGAGGAAACGCGCGACAAGTATCTGAAAATTTTGAAAGAAAAATTAGAAAAAGCAAAAATCAGTCTGCGCAGCGTCAGAGAAAAAGTAAAGGATGAAATTTTGGCCGCGTTTAAGGTCAAAGAAATCAGCGAAGACAGCCGCTACAATTTTATTGACGAGTTGGATAAAGAAACTGCAAAATACACCGCAAAGCTGGAAGAGCAATCTGCGATTAAAGAAAAAGAAATTAAAACAATATAGTATGGCAGAAGATAAAAAGATGGAAAAACTTGTTTCACTTTGTAAACGGCGGGGTTTTGTTTTTCCGAATTCTGAAATTTACGGTGGCTTGGCCAACACTTATGATTATGGTCCGCTTGGTGTTGAGCTGAAAAATAATATCAAGCAACTATGGTGGCGTTTTTTTGTGCAACAACGCGACGACATTGTTGGCATTGATGGCGCGATATTGTCAAAAGCTCAAGTTTTTGCGGCAAGCGGGCATATTGAAAATTTTAAAGACGCATTAGTTGAATGTAAAAAATGCCACAAACGTTTTCGGCCGGATAAACTTAGCGATGCGACAAGATGCCCTGATTGCGGGGGCAAATTCACGAAACAGAAAATGTTCAGTGGAATGTTCAAAACTATTATTGGTCCGATTGAAGAACAGGGCGAAGTGACATATCTTCGGCCAGAAACCGCGCAAAACATTTTTGTGGACTATAAAAACGTTCTGCAATCAACAAACGTCAAAATTCCATTTGGTATTGCGCAAATGGGTAAAGTTTTTCGTAATGAAATTACAACGGGTAATTTGATTTTTCGCACATTGGAGTTTGAACAAATGGAAATTGAATATTTTGTAAATCCAAAAGATGATTGGAATAAAAAATTTGAACAATGGGCCGATTGTATGCACCAGTTTGCAAAATTGGTTGGTTTAAATTTGAAAAAGATTCACGATGTTGAAGTCAGCGAAAAAGACCGCGCGTTTTATTCACAGCGGACAATTGACACGGAATATGAATTTCCATTTGGACAAGATGAGTTGTGGGGGCTTGCTTATCGCGGCGATTATGATTTGAGCAATCACCAAAAACATTCTGGGGTTGATTTAACATATTTTGACGCACAAAATAATGAGCGCTATTTACCACACGTGATAGAGCCGACATTTGGCGTTGACAGAATTTTGCTCGCGATTTTGAGCGAGGCATATGTTGAGGAAACGTTGGAAAGCGGTGAAACGCGGGTTGTGCTGAAATTAAAACCAATTATTGCGCCGTATAAAGTCGCGGTTTTTCCATTGCTTGCTAATAAAGAAAAATTAGTTGAAAAAGCGCGTGAAATTTGTCGCGAGTTGAAAAAGAGCTACATGGTTTTTTGTGATGACCGTGGCAATATTGGCAAACGTTATCGTTATCAGGATGAAATTGGAACGCCGTTTTGTGTCACAATTGATTTTGACACTTTGGAAAAAGGAACGGTGACCGTTCGCGACCGCGATACAATGAAACAGGACGTTGTTGAGGTTGGAAAGATCGAGGAATACATAGCTGGTAGGTTGTAGGAAGGTAGCAGGGTAGGAAGATGAATATTGAAATTTATGATTGCATTAAAAATTGAAATTAGCGCGCGGCACGTGCATTTGACACGCCAAGATTTGGACGCGCTTTTTGGCGATGGCTATGATTTGAAAAAAGAAAAAACGCTGTCGCAGGCGAGCGATTTTGCCGCAGAGGAGACCATTTCAATTGAAGGCGCGAAAGGTCGTATGGATAATGTTAGAATTGTTGGGCCATGCAGAAGTTATAGTCAAGTTGAACTGTCAGCCACAGATTGCTATAAGTTGGGTATAAACGCGCCGGTCAGATTATCTGGCAAAATTATTGGTTCAGCGAGTATAAAGATAATCGGGCCAAAGGGCGAATTACAATTAAAGGACGGGGCTATTATTGCCAAGCGGCATATTCATATGAATCCAGAGGACAGCGCGAAGCTGGGCGTGAAAAATGGACAAAATGTAAAATTGGCGATTGATGGGCCGCGGGCTTTGATTTTTGATAATGTTGAAGTGCGCGTGCATGAAAGTTTTAATTTAGCTGCGCATTTGGATACTGATGAGGCAAATGCCGCGGGTATTAAAAGCAGCAATGCTACCGGAAATATTGTTGTTTAAAAAGAGACCGATTTGGTAATTTTGTTTCTGCCGCCGTTCACTCGCCCAGCGAGCTCGTTCACTGACGTTGCGCCTTCGCTCTTCTGCCTTCGGCAGAAACCGTGCCCGCTCCCGGCGCAAAGTCGCGTCAGAAACAAAATTACCAAATCGTAACATATGACTTTAATAATCAATGCGGGAAGTTCTAGCTTGAAATTTAAATTGTTTAATGAGAAGTTAGCGGTAATAAATGACGGGATTGTGGAAAAAATCGGGCTTGATGGCTCGTTTGTTATTTTTGGTGGCCTGCCCGCCGCAAAGCAGGGTAAAAAGCAGCCGATTAAAATTGAAAATCATGAGCAAGCATTAAAGCTTGTTTTTTCTTTGTTGAAAAAAGTTGGCATGCCAGTTGGAAAAATAAAAAAAGTTGGTCACAGAATTGTTCATGGTGGGTCAGAATTTGTTAAGCCGACTTTGTTGAACAAAAAAGTTGTTCAAGCGCTTGCAAAATATAACAAACTCGCGCCATTGCACAATCCAGCTGCATTATTGTGCGTTCGCGCGTCATTAAAATTATTGCCAAAAGCAAAGCAAATCGCGTGTTTTGATACGATGTTTTATAAAACATTGCCTGATTTTGCGTTTCGCTACGCTTTGCCTGAAAAAATTTATAAAAAATTTGGATTGCGAAAATATGGTTTTCATGGATTGTCTCACGAATATGTTGCTGGACAAGCAGCGAAAAAGTTGAATTTGCTGTTGGCAAAAATAAATTTGATTACTTGCCATCTTGGCAGTGGTTGCAGTATAACGGCGATTAAAAATGGCAAAGCCATTGATACGTCAATGGGTTTTACGCCGCTGGAAGGTTTGATGATGGGAACTCGGTGCGGTGACATTGATCCTGCGCTAGGATTATTTTTGGTGAAAAATGGTTTAACGCCAGAAAAAGTTGATTCAATGTTTAACAATGAATCTGGTTGGTTGGGGGTTTCCGGATTCAAGGATTTACGAGACATTTTAACTGGCGCTGGCTATAATGTTGCTGGCTATAAAGTTGGTCGGTCATTTTCTGAAAAAGAAAAAGCAAGCTGCAAGCTTGCGTTGCGAATGTTTGTTTACAGAGTGAAAAAATATATTGGCGCTTACGCAGCAGTGCTTGGCAAGGTTGACGCGATTGTTTTTACTGCTGGAATCGGCGAGCGAAATGCTGACGTGCGGAAATTGATAATGCGTGGTTTGCTAATTAAGACGCGTGTGCTGGTTGTTCCGACGAATGAGGAATTACAAATCGCCAAATCAATATGAGCGCTGCGAAAAGTATATTTCGTGGCGCAATGGTGATAAGTTTTTTCGGTTTGTTGAGCCGCGTGTTCGGCTTAGTTCGCGATAGAATTTTGGCGGGGCAGTTTGGCAGCGGAGATTTTTTGGATATTTATTATGCCGGGTTTAGAATCCCGGATTTATTTTTGAATTTAATCGGGCTGGGCGTTTTGTCTGCGGCGTTTATTCCGGTTGTCGCGGGATTTATAAAAAAGGAAGATGGTAAAAAATTTGATGACAATAGGGAAGCGTGGGTTTTGACAAATAAAATTTTTAACGCGTTTTTGTCCATATTTTTTGTTGGCAGCGCGCTGTTAATAATATTCGCGCCTTGGATTGTTCCGCTGATTACCCCGGGATTTAGCGACGAGAAAATGCGGCTGACTATTCGCGTTTCGCAAATAATGTTTTTGTCGCCGATGTTTTTGGGCGCGAGCAATGTTTTTGGTGGCGCGCTGCAAAGCTTTCGCAGATTTTTAGCGTTTTCGGCCGCGCCGATTTTTTATAATTTGGGAATAATTTTGGGGGCATTGTTATTTGTTAAATGGTGGGGGATTTATGGCCTGGCCGCTGGCGTTGTTGTGGGCGCAGGCGCGCATTCTTTTTTGCAATGGATAGCTTGTCGCAAAATCGGCTATCGCTATCAACCGATTTTTAGATTTCGCGATAATGATTTAATCAAGGTCATAAAATTATTGGTGCCGCGGGTTTTGGGCGCCGCGACCTCACAAATAAATTTGTTGGTGATAACAATCATCAGTTCAACTTTGGCGGTTGGCTCGCTGACGATTTTTAATTTGGCGAACAATATTCAATATTTGGCAATCGGGTTGGTTGCGATGCCCTTGGCATTGGCATTGTTTCCGGTTTTGGCAAAAATGGGCGCGGATAAAAATTTTGGAGAGTTTAATTCGCAATTAAGTCGGTCATTGCGGCAAATTATTTTTTTAATGTTGCCAACGACGGTGCTGCTGGTTGTTTTGCGATTGCCGATTGTTGAATTGATTCTTGGAACTGGAAAATTCGGTGCGGCCGCGATAAATGGAACGGCCGCTGTTTTGGCAGCTTTCGCAATCAGCTTATTCGCGCAAGCAATGATTCCGGTTTTGGCGCGCGCGTTTTATTCTTTGCAAAATACGGCCGTTCCATTTTTTATTGGCTTGGCCGCGGCCGCGCTCAACATTGTTTTGGGATATTTTTTGAGTAAAAGTTTTGGCATCAGTGGTTTAGTCGTGGCGTTTTCCATAAGTAATATTTTCAATGTTGTTTTGTTGTGGGTATTGTTAAAA
>JACRDX010000002.1 GCA_016212745.1 Candidatus Falkowiibacteriota bacterium
CGTCGTCGCAGAAAAATTTGACATTTCCTATCTGGTGGGCGGTGCAGGAGTCGAACCTGCGACCTTCTCGACGTCAACGAGACGCTCTAACCAGCTGAGCTAACCGCCCCAATTCTGCTTTTTAAATATCGTCTTCCTGCCGCCGTTTTGAAATACACTTCCCTGTTTCTAGCTTCTGCAAACGTTGAAAACTTTTCAAAATAAACAACCCGCACTTTCTTCTTCCTTTTTGTTGTCCGCGTCTTTCCTTCCCGGTGTTCCATTAACCGCCGCTCAAGATTATTTGTACATCCCTTATACAACCGACTATTTTCATCCGCCAATACGTACGCATAGAATTCCTCCATATTCTTTATCAACGCTCAGGAGACGCTCCCCGCCCGAACGTACCGTTCGGTACGGGCGGGTAGCCAGCTGAGCTAACCGCCAATGGTGGGCATGGTGGGAGTTGAACCCACATGGCCAAAGGCCACACGATTTTGAGTCGTGCGCGTATGCCAGTTCCGCCACATGCCCAGATAATATTACGAATTATACCAGATTTTTTTATAAAATAAAGAACTATTCTGGTGGTCGCACCTGGGCTCGAACCAGGGGCCTTTCGAATGTGAATCGAACGCTCTAACCAACTGAGCTATGCGACCTTTTTTCCAATCAATTTTTCAATTTTCAAAATCAAATCTTCAATTTCTTGCGGCCGACCGCGAAAATCCGTACCTTCAATAGGAACGACTAAAATCAACGCGCGCTCAAAATTTTTCGCCCAATTGTCATATCTGTTATTTAATTTCGCGATATATTCTCGGTTTTTTTTAATTTCCTGTTCAACCATTCTGCCTCTGCGCCTTATTCTGCCCAATAAAGTTTCAATATCTGCCTTTAAATAAATTATTATATCTGGCGCTGGCAATAAATCTGCGACACTTTTATAGATGTCAGAATAAACACGCCACTCATCTTCGTCCATCAAACCATCTTCATACAATAACTTTGCAAAAACCTCTGCATTTTCATATATACTGCGATCTTGAATTACTGACTCTTTTGCCTCTGCAATATCATGATGATTCTTAATACTCTGCGCCAAAAAGAACAGCTGCGAATGAAACGCCCATTTTTTCTTGTCTTGGTAAAATCTTTCTAGATACGGATTTTCAGCAAAAAAATCTTCCAGACAAGTTTTAAAATTCAACCTCGCGGCCAGCGTCTTTGTCAGGTTGGTTTTTCCAGACCCAATATTTCCCGCAATCGCTATAAACATATTTTGGTGGCTTGCCATTCGTAATTCCGTATTTGCGGAATGTAGAATGGGCGCAACTGGACTCGAACCAGTGACCCCCGCCTTATAAGGGCGGTGCTCTAACCAACTGAGCTATGCGCCCACAGACCGCTGGGCAGGTAAGGGCGGGGCTTGCGGTGGGTAACCAACTGCCTGCCCCGTCGGATGACGGGGAGCTATGCGCCCATTAGCTGCCCAAACGATAGCACAAAAAAAACAAATATTCAATCTTATTATATCCAAACTTTCATTTCTTTTTCAAATAACTTCTCAATATTATTCTTAAGCGCCGCGCCAAAAGAATCTAGCTCGTCCAGCGACACAACCAACTCGCTCTGCGGACTTTGCAGCGCTTGAACAATTTTTTTGTTCAAGGCAGAGCCAATGCCAATTTCAAAGGATTTGTGCGACATATACCCAAAATGAATCAAAACGCGAATTGCCCAAATATAGCAAAAAAGCCGCGCTTGTTCAAATTTTTTGTTCAAGGACACCTTAAGCAAAAACTGTTCCAATAAATCCCAAAAAGCTATATCTCTTTCTTCGCCAACCACAACTTGCGCAACAAATCCTCTAATAAAATCTTGCGCAACCATCCATTCTGCGCCGTCGATTACGAATGGTTGCAATAACACTGCTCCAATCAATTGTTTAATATCCTTGGCGCCAGCAATGTTAAATTCAACAATGCCAAATGTTACTAAATGGCCAGCCAATTTGCTATTCAATTTTTTTATGCCTCTGCCAGCAACAACTATCTTACCATGTTCACGAGTATAAACCAAAAAAAGAGCATCTGCTCCGTTCTTTGCCTCGTACTGATTCAACACGATTCCTTTTGTTTTTATTGTCGCAAACATAAGCGCTTGCTATCCAAAAAATTTTGCAGAATAATCATTGCGGCCACGCTATCTTCATACTTTTTACTTTTGCCAATCAATTCTCTTGCCAATTTTGTGGTCACACGCTCATCAACAATGTGCAATGGTAGGGCTATCTCTTTTTTCAAAGACTCAATAAATATGTCCAATGACTTGGTCGGCATTTTTGTTTTCGTCGGAACGCCTACAACCAGCTCGTTAATATTATTTTCTAACACAATTTTTTTAATTCTCAAAATTGCGGTTGCAATATCTTGGAATTGAATAATTTCAAATGGCACGGCAGTCATTGTTTCGTCACTGCCTATTGCGCAGCCGATTTTACTTTTTCCCCAATCCAATCCTAAAAAATTCATAAAAATTATTTTGTAATAACTATTGCTCCGCGTTTAGTCACTGCCACAGTGTGCTCAAAGTGCGCTGAACATGAGCCATCTTTTGTCACCACTGTCCAGCCATCTTTTTTCGTCTCTACTTCCCATTTGCCAGCGTTAATCATCGGCTCAAACGCCAAAACCATTCCTGGTTCCAAAACAAAATGAAAATTATTTATTACAAAATTTGGAATTTGCGGTTCTTCATGAACATCATGTCCCACGCCATGACCAACTAATTGCCGCACAACGGAAAAACCCTCTCGCTCAACGGTTTTTTGCATAGCTCGTGAAATTTCTTGCAAATCAACACCTGCTCGCGTTTTTTTAATTGCCGCACGCAATGCCTTTTCTGCGGTTTTAATCAACCGCTTATTCTGTTTTGTTATCTTGCCAACACCAACCGTCATCGCTGTATCCGTGTACAAACCTTTATATTCCATGCCCAAATCCAACCCAACAATATCACCATCTTTTAAAACCTTGGTTGCCAATGGAATTCCATGAACAACCTCATTATTTATTGAAACACAAAGCGCAGTTGGAAACGAATTTTTTTTTCCGCCAAAATCTTTAAAAGACGGCCTGCCGCCAGCTTTCTTAATTAAATCTTCTGCGAGCGCGTTCAAATCCGATACCCGCGCATTAACCTTTGCAGACCGCGCAACTGTACGCAGAATTTGGCCAAGCTTTTTGCCGCCTTCCCGCAAAATTGTTAATTCTTCCTTACTTTTTATTAAACTCATACAAACTGTATCATAGCAAAAATCATCAAAATTGCCCATTGGCGGGCATTTTGACATTTGATATTTGGATTTTGAAATTGATATTTATAATCCCTCGTAGTCTCTCATTATCAACTGAGATTCTATTTGCTTAATTGTTTCAATCACAACGCTGACAACGATCAGCAAACTTGTGCCGCCAATCACCATGGACTGCAAACCTGTGGCCTGCCGCATAACCAATGGCAGCACAGCGATAATACTCAAAAACAGCGCGCCAGCCAACGTGATTCTACTAATTATATTCTGCAAATAACTTGAGGTGTGCGTGCCCGGCCTAATTCCAGGAATAAACCCACCATGCTTTTGCAAATTGTCTGCAATTTGTGTTGGGTGAAAAATTACCGCGGTGTAAAAATAAGTAAATCCAAAAACCAGCACAAAATAAGCAATGCCGTAAAATATCTGATTTTGAAAAGCATTAATAATCCATTGCGCGGCGCTAGCAATAAACGCGGTTTTTGTGCGCAGCATGAATTGCGCAATCATCGGCGGAAACAAAATTACCGAAATAGCAAAAATGATTGGAATAACGCCCGCCTGATTTATCCGTAGCGGCAAATGCGTGCTTGTACCGCCATACATGCGCGCGCCGCGCACCCGCTTTGCGTAGACAACCGGAATGTTTCTCTGTGCCTCATTAATAATAACCACGCCCGCAATCGTAACAATCGCGATTCCGATAAATACCAATGCATTAATCAACTGCGCTTTATTAAAATTAATTGCTATTTCTTGGACGGTGGATGGCAATCGCGCCACGATTCCAGCAAAAATCAACAATGAAATTCCGTTTCCAATTTTTCTCTCTGTAATCAACTCTCCAAGCCACATTAAAAATATGGTGCCGGCCGTGATGACAATCATTGTCCCTGCCAAATTCCAAAAAGACATGTTTTCCAAAATCGGGCGCGATGATTGGCTCAATAAATTAATCATGCCAAACGCCTGCAACAATGCCAATGGCACAGTAGCTATTCTGGTGTACGTGTTTATTTTCTGTCTGCCGCCTTCTTCTTTACTCATTTCTTCAAGTTTCGGAATAATCATTGCCAGTAATTGAAATATAATGGAAGCCGTAATATATGGCGCAACGCCAAGCATGACAATTGAAAAATTGCTCATTCCGCCGCCGGCAAAAATGTTCATCAAACCCAAAAGCTGATTGCCAGAAAAAAATGAGCGCAGATTTTCTACGTTAACGCCGGGCACAGGAATGTGCGCCAATAATCTGAAAATCACCAGCGCGCCCAAAACAAACAATATATTTTTTCTCAAATCTTTTGCCTTCCAGATTTGCAAAAGTTTTTCAAGCATATTTTTTACAACATCTACTCTATTTTTCCGCCAGCTGCCTCTATTTTCTTTTTAGCTGATTCAGCAACAAAACAGTTGCTTATAGTTA
>JACRDX010000003.1 GCA_016212745.1 Candidatus Falkowiibacteriota bacterium
AAAGCCATTTGCTTAATTGATATTTCCTTGTCTAAAATTGGCTTAATCCAGCGGAATTTTTCCTCCTTATTTGAGGTTGGCATAGTTTTTGACATATGCCCCAGATTACCAGAAAAGTGCAATATGTATGTGCACATTACCAGTTGACCTTGCTTTATTTTTATAATCGTGCTAAACTTAAATGTTCTTTGATTGGCATCTCTGCCGCGAGAGGGTCGCGGTAATATAGTTAAGGAGGGGAAACATGAAAACAGTACGCGATTTCAAGAACTTGGTGAATGCAAGACCCGGTATGAGATTCAATCAGCGCTCTGCCGCTCATCGAGCATTTTGGGAAAAGCTCAATCGACTCGGCGATAGGAACATTCAGCGTCAACCGCCGGAGACCGTGCCCGACATTGATGCAACTGTCCAGCTCACGGATGAGAAATGGGCGCAGCTCGAGATAGAGCTTCGTCGGCTCTGGTAGTTGTTGAACTCGCCAACGCGCGTGGAGAAAGCTAAAAGTTTTCTCCGTTTCAGCGGAAATACCGCGGAACCTTAACAACCTTAGATTGTCATAGGGGGATAGGAGGAAAACATGGAACACAAGGACATCCGCATCCAGTTCAAAATCGAGAATCGCCGCTATGAAGCAGTCGGATTCCTCAACGAAGGAGAAGGCCCGGTGTCAGGCAGCGAGATGCTTAAGCGCACTGCTGGCGAAAACGGTGGAGTGATCGGAGCTGATGACGGTGACTTTCTCTCGTGGCGTCGGGACCAGTTTCCGCAGGAACTCCAAAAGTATATCCTCATCAGCAACTGGGAAAACCCCGGCGGTCCGCGTTGGGTCTCGTACTTTGACTACAACATCAAGGACGGATGGTATTATTTCTTTGGCCACCTCGACTTCACCCCGTTTGGCAACAACGTTCTCGTCTTGCGGCGCTGCGCGTAATTAGGAGGGGCACATGGAAACGCCTGGCAAGAAGCAGAAACGAGATGCAAAGACTCGTTCGCTTATTGACTTTGTGCGGGACAATGAAGACGGTCTTTACGGTCTCACAAGACCTGCCGCGCAATTCATCGTTGAGTCGCTTGCAGACGCGGGAATGGATGCCTCACAACTATTCGCGCGAGTCGTGTGCTCAAGCGAACCGAATTTTCTTTTTGTGGTCCTGTACGATTGGTTGTCAAAAGATGCTGCTCAACGGCTGCGGCTTCTTGATGCGGTTGTAACTGCTCCGGAAACAGTGTGGAGCTATCCCCTCAGCGCCAGTTTCGTGGCGACAAAATTCACACGCGCAGAGGACTTTGAGCATTTGCTCAAACGCCACAGAACCGCGCTTTTGTATCGGTACAATGAATTGCAAATCTTCGGATGCTTTTCGTCAGATGAATACTGGCGAAAGCGCGTGCAGCAGTATATTGCGAAATATGACTGGCGACGAGCATGGGATGAATTTCATAAGGCGCGCCGTGGATTTTTCACTGGCACGAAAAAAGTTGCGCCAAAATTCGGGAAGGTTGATCTAACGTGGTATCACTACGAAGCTTCAAAGAGCATTCTCGTTGCCTTGATACATGAGTTGTTCAACATCATGGCCAGCTACAGGCTGCTCGCTAAGTTTACAGCCGCTGAGATTGATTTGCTTAGCAACAGCAGAGACGCACTGGCCAACGCAATGGAGCGCAGGATTGCCGAGTATTTTCAACGGTAATGTTTTGTTGGACAGGATAGAACTAAAAGTTCTATCCTTTTTCTTTTACAAAAATCATTGACTCTTTGCCAATGATGCGATATACTGGACTAAGATAAATAACTAAAATTTATGTTTGGATTTTTTGAAAAACAACAACAACAAGCCGAACCGGCAGGATTGGCAAATCAAGAAGTTGCGAAATTAAAAGAAGTTTGTAAAACGCCAGAGCAACAAACCGCAGCTGAGCTTTTTAGCGCAAGCTCCGAGTTCTTAGAAAAACGCTTCCGTACCACACATCTATGACAAAAGAAGAACAAATAACCAGCATCATCGCGAAACTTGACGTTGACATAAAAGACGAGTCAAAAATTCTGATGGCCGACTTTTTTCGCTCAATTCAAGACCAGCCGCTTTTTGATAAAATGCTTGACCTGTTAACCAGGTTTCCATCTGTTTTGGACAATTTTGCCAAATGTTTTCAGGACAAAATCGGATTTTTCAAAAACAAGGGGACTGACGTTGACTGGCAGGGGATAGTTGATAAGGAAAAACAAGCAATAAAGAGTATTGAGTAAAAATTTTGCCGTGCCTGTCGGCAGGCCGGAATTTTTAATTTCAAATTTTTAATGAATTTTTAAATTTTAATTTTGAAACATTGCGCTGAAAAGCGCATTTTTTTATTTAAACAAAGTTATCCACACTCGCTGTTCTTGTTCGCTTTTTGTTCGGGTAGTATACTGTTAATATAGCCCGCGGCATTGCGCATATTGCGCAACATGATTGTTAACACTGTGCCATTATGGCTACCGACCTACGGATTTTACGGATTAGCTACAGATATATTATATGAACAAACTTTCCCTAACAAAGCGGCAGACAGAGCTTCTCAATTTTGTCAAAACGTTCCAGAAGGATTTTGGCTATTCACCCAGTTACCGCGAAATTGGCCAAGGGCTTGGTTTAAAATCCACGGCCACTGTTGCCGGACATTTGCAAACCTTAAAAAACAAGGCGTATTTGAAGTTTTTTGAAAAAGAAAACAGATCAATTGAATTAACGCATAAATCATTTTGCCTTGGCAAAACCATAGAACTTCCACTTGTCGGGCTAATCACTGCTGGCGAGCCGATTGAGGCAATAGAAGACAGGGAAATGTTTGCTGTGCCAGCTGCCTTGGTTCGCGACGAAAACAGTTTTGTTTTGAAGGTTCGCGGAACCTCAATGATTGACGAGGGGATTTGGGATGGCGATTATGTTGTTGTTGAGCGCAATCACTATCCGAAAAATGGCGATATTGTTGTTGCCTTGTTGAGCAATGCTTATGCCACGCTTAAAAAATTCTACCGCGAAAAGCACGCAATCCGGCTCCAACCAGCAAATCCAACAATGCAGCCGATTTATTGCAAAGACGTGGCAATCCGCGGCATTGTCCGCGCAATTATCCGTAAATTCGCTTAAACTTATTTTATTTGCAGCGATGTTGCGAATTTGCTATACTGGCATAACAACATGCTGCCAATATCTATTGAAAAAATGCCAGCCTTGAATGGCCGAATTGTTTTACTTCGGTGTGATTTTAATGTCAACTTAACAATAAAAAAACAGCCGCTTGATTCAACCAAAATAATCCGCAGCTATAAAACAATAAATTATTTATTGAGCAAAGGCGCAAAAGTTGTTATTATCGCACACCTCGGCAGACCGGCTTGCCACGCCGAAGCATTGCGAAGGCGGGCAGAAAAAGACAGGCAACTTTCGCTACGACCAATTTATAATTTTCTTAAAAAAGATTTTTTAGCGTTAAGGTTTGTTGAAAAACCCATTTCAACAATTAATCGCGCAACGTTCAAAAAGGGAAATTTATTTTTGCTTGAAAACATTAGATTCAACAAAGGTGAATTGAACAACGACGCGAAATTCGCGAAAAAGCTTGCTTTGCTCGGCGATTTTTATGTCAACGAAGCATTTGCAGCTTCGCACAGAAAACACGCGTCTTTATCTGCAATTACCAAATATCTAAAACCATTTTTTGGTTTTAATTTTATTGAAGAAATTTCAACGTTGAAGCGTTTGAAAATAAAAAAACCAGCATTACTAATTCTTGGCGGATTAAAAGTTGATGAAAAATTACCAATGATAGAAAAGCTCGCGCCAAAGTTTTCCAACATTTTGTTAGCTGGCGGCTGCTCGTTTTTATTTTATAAAAAACAAGGAATCAACGTTGGCGCCACAAAAATTGAACGCTCGGCGCTAAACTCAATGTCTTTGCGACGTTTGTTAAAAAATAAAAAAATATTATTACCGCAGGATTTGATTGTCGCAAACGCGAAGACGTTGGATAGGGTTAGGATAGTAGCTTGTAGCAGGGTATGTAATAATGAAGCGATTTTTGATGTTGGCCCTCGCACAATCTTAAAATGGTCAGAACTTATCAAAAAAGCAAAAACAATAATCTGGCTCGGGCCAGTTGGTTATGTTGATTACAAACAATTTAGCCACGGAAGTGCGATGTTAGCGAAAATTATTGGCAGCCGCGCGAGCGGACGCGCAGTCGGAATTGTTGGCGGCGGGGAAACATTGTATTCAGTGAACAAATCAGGAATGGCAAAATATTTTGATTACATTTCAACCGGCGGAGGAGCCACATTAAATGCAATATCAAATAACAAATGACAAATATCAAACCAAACTCATTTGACATTTGATATTTGTAATTTAAAATTATCTTAAAACGTATGTGCGAAACAAACATTGATTCATGCAAAATGTGGGCGCACCGAATTGGCGGCATTATTTTGGCAATTCTGGCAATTTGTTTGTCAGTATTTTTAGTATTGGAAGCGCGCAATTTAATAAAGGCATACAATTACATTGGCAAATCCGAACAAACTCCAAACGTCGTGACTATCAGCGCAGAAGGCAAAGTGACTGCGGTTCCAAATGTCGCGACAGTGCAAATTGGCACAACAACTTTAAGACCAACCGTTGCTGACGCGCAAGCAGAAAATACAAAAAAGATGAATGACATTATTGCCGCGGTCAAAAAAGAGGGGATTGCTGACAAAGACATCAAAACCAGCGACTATTCAATTTATCCGCAATACGATTGGAATGGAAACAAAAATGTTTTATCAGGATATAATGTGAACCAGACGCTGACGCTAAAAATCAGAGACACGAAAAAAATTAATGCGATTCTGAAACTTGCCGGCGAAAAAGGCGCAAACAGCATCAGCAATTTGAACTTTGAAATTGACGACCAAGACGCGCTCAAAGAGCAGGCGCGCGAAAAAGCAATCGTGAACGCGAAAGAAAAAGCAGAAAAATTGGCAAAATCACTCGGAGTCAAGCTGGATAAAATAATTTCTTTTTCAGAATCAACTGATGTGCCGATTTACAGCGGCTATTCAAAATACGCGGAAGGCGCTGGAATTGGCGGTGGCGGAGCATCACCAAACATTCAAACCGGCGAAAACGAAATCAAAGTTTTCGTGAATATTACGTACGAAATTTTATAAAATATGAAAATAGCGAAAATTTGGGCGCAGGAAATTTTGGATTCGCGCGGCAATCCGACTGTGGAAGCTTTTGTTAAACTTGAAAATAAAATGATTGCCAGCGCAAGCGTGCCGTCCGGCGCGTCAACCGGCAGCCACGAAGCATTGGAATTGCGCGACAAAGACAAAAAGCGCTACTCCGGAAAAGGCGTTTTGACGGCCGTAAAAAATATCAATGAAATAATCGCGCAGGAATTAAAGGGGATTGATGTCATACATCAAAGAACCGTTGACGCGCTGATGCTAAAATTGGACGGTACCAAAAACAAATCAAAATTGGGCGCCAACGCCATTTTAGCGGTTTCACTTGCATGTTGTCGCGTTGGCGCGACCAGTATTAACGTGCCGCTTTATAAATACATTCGCACAACATTTGGGCTGAAAGAGCGCGACTGGAAATTTCCAATTCCAACAATGAACATTATCAATGGCGGCAAACACGCTGACAATTCGTTGACGGTGCAGGAATTTATGATTGCTCCGATTGCCAAAACTTTTGCGAAAAGAATGCAAATCGGCGACGAGGTTTTTCAGATGTTAAAACGATTATTGCAAGAAGCTGGCCAACAAACATTGGTTGGCGACGAAGGGGGCTTTGCCCCTAAC
Organism: Candidatus Falkowiibacteriota bacterium; assembly: GCA_016212745.1. Taxonomy (GTDB): domain Bacteria; phylum Patescibacteriota; class Patescibacteriia; order UBA11705; family JACRDX01; genus JACRDX01. Next base: position 5,846 of record JACRDX010000003.1, read on the forward strand.
CTAAAGAAAAATGAAGATGCATTAGATTTTATTATCGCGGCAATTAAAAAGGCGGGTTATAAACCCGGCAAAGATGTTTTTTGTTGCGTTGACTTAGCGCTTTCTGAATATTTTGATAAAAAAACCAGCAGCTACTCGTTAAATGACAAAACTGGTAAAAAATTTATTTCTGCTGACGCTGTGATGAAAATAATCAGCGCGTGGACAAAAAAATATCCGATTTTATCGTTAGAAGATGCTCTCGCAGAAGATGATTGGGACAATTGGCAGAAATTAACCAAAAAACTTGGCAAAAAAATTACGCTTGTTGGTGATGATTTATTCGTGACAAATGTGCAACGTTTGCAAAAGGGAATTGACGCAAAAGCTGCCAACGCGATTTTAATAAAACCAAATCAAATCGGCACGCTTTCTGAAACAATTGACGCGATTTATCTCGCGAAAAAGAATAATTATAAAGTAAGTGTTTCGCATCGGTCTGGTGAAACGTGCGACACATTTATTGCTGATTTGGCGTTGGCAGTGAATGCTGATTTTATAAAAGCTGGATCATTATCGCGATCAGAAAGATTATGTAAATATAACCGATTGTTAGAAATAGAAGCTGAACTTTAGAACGTATTTCGGTATCGGTATCGATGTAAGTTTCGTTATTCGGTTAACGTCAACCGAAACGTGCATCGATACCAAAACCGATATCCGCTTTAAATTATGAAAACAAAAACATTGGTTGCTCTAATAATTCTGGACGGTTGGGGCATTGCTCCGCCAAATGATGGCAATGCGGTTGCGCTCGCAAAAACTCCATATTTTGACCAGCTAATCAGCCGCTATCCAACGCGCACACTTTTGGCGTCCGGCGAAGCTGTTGGTTTGTCATGGGGAGAAATGGGCAATTCAGAAGTTGGGCACCTTAATCTTGGCACTGGTAGAATTTTTTACCAAAATTTGCCGCGCATTGACAAAGCAATCAGCGACAACAGTTTTTTTGAAAACCAGCAATTTTTAGACGCGATTGAACACGCGAAAAAAACAAACGGGGATTTGCATTTGCTCGGAATTTTGAGCGAAGGCCGCGTGCATGGAATGTTGTCGCATCTTTACGCGCTGCTGGATCTTTGCAAAAAACAACATTTTAAAAACGTTTTTATTCACGGATTTTTGGACGGCAGAGATACCATTTACAATAGCGCTGCGGATTTTGTAAAAGAATTGCAAGAGAAAATTGATGAAGTTGGAATTGGCGAAATCGCCAGTTTGTGCGGCAGATTTTACGCGATGGACCGCGACAGGCATTGGGAGCGAACAGAAAAGGCCTATCGCGCGATTATTGAAAGTAAAAGCGAGGAATACGCAAAAAACGCAGCAGCTGCGGTTGATGCGTCATACCACAAAAAAATTTTTGACGAGGAATTTGTTCCTGTTGTTATTGGCTCTGCGCAACGACCTGCCGCGACGATTAAAGATGGCGACGCCATAATATTATTTAACTACCGCGCTGATCGAGCTAGACAACTTGCCGAAGCATTGACCAACCCTGAATTTGACAAGTTTAATCGCGAGTCGCTCAAAAATATTTTTATTGTTAGCATGACTGAATATGAAACGAACAATAATATTCACGTCGCGTTTCCAAAAGAACCTGTGAAAACCTGTTTAGCCAAAACGCTTAGCGAAAATAAAATAAAACAATTGCACATTGCTGAAACTGAAAAATACGCGCATGTCACTTTTTTCTTTAACGGCGGCAAAGAAGAACCATATCCAATGGAATCGCGAATTATGATTCCATCGCCGCGAGTTTCATCATACGCGGAAATTCCTGAAATGTCCGCGAAAAAAATCAGCGACGCGCTTGAGCAGGAGATTTTGAAAGACAACATGGACTTTATTGTTGTTAATTATGCGAATCCAGACATGGTGGGGCACACAGGCGACCTTAAAGCAACCATAAAAGCAATTGAAACCATAGACAAACAACTGGAACGAATCATAAATTTAATTTTATCAAAAAAAGGCATTGCGCTTATAGTTGCTGACCATGGCAATGCTGAAGAAATGATAAATTTACAAACCGGAGCAATAGACAAAGAGCATAGCACAAATCCAGTGCCATTTATTGTTATCGGAGAAGAATTTGAAGGCAAATTATTAGAAACAGAAGAAGCAATCGGACGAGATTTGAGCTTGCTGCGACCGTCTGGAATTCTTAGCGACGTTTCGCCAACGATTCTGAAATTTTTTAACATTAAGCATCCGAAAGAAATGAACGGCCAAGATTTATTGTAAAAACAAAATGTACAAAGCCGGAATTGCCAAACCAGCGACAAAACCCCAGATGATTTCCCAAAAAGTGTGACCAATCCGTTCTTCCAAAAATTCGTACTTGGCGCCATCTGCTGGCGTTAAAAGATGAACGGTTTTATTGATAAAACTGGCATGTTTGCCAATGATGCGCCGCAAAACGCCAGCATCCCAAATTATCAAAATCGCCAAAACCATTGCAATGGCAAAAGCGGCTGAATTCAATCCTTGGTAATAGCCGATCAAAGTGGCAAGACAAACAACAAGCGCTGTGTGCGACGATGGCATGCCGCCCGGAGAAAAAAAGTCGCGCCAGCTGAATTTGTTCTTTAATCCGTGCAATGTGCCTTTGATAATTTGAACAATAATCAATGTTGCGAGCGGAACGATTACAAACGATAGAGTCATAGATTTTTTTAAATTTAAATCGGATGTTGGTTGCGGTATCGATGTAAGTTTCGTTTAACGTCAAACGGCTACCAAAACGAGCTTCGAAACCGCTAACCGATATCCATGCTTCTTTATAAATATATCATCAAATATGAACTTTGTCATTTTGGCAGGAGGCGGCGGAACGCGTTTGTGGCCATTGAGCAGAAAAAGCAAACCAAAACAATTCATCAAATTATTTGGCAATAAAACACTAATTGAGCTGACATATAATCGCCTGCGCAAATTGGCAGCGCCTGAAAAAATTTTTGTTGTCTTAAATAAAAACTTGTTAAATTTAGCAAAAAAAACACTGCCCAATATTTTAACGGGCAATTTTATTATTGAACCGGCTCGTCGGGACACGACCGCAGCATTTGGCTTGGCATGCGCAAAACTTTTTAACATCGCGCCAGACGAATCTGTCGCATTTATTCCATCCGACCATTTTATCAACGACACAAAATTGTTCTGCAAAACATTGCGGGCAGCGGAAAAGTTGATTGATGAAACAAAAAAACTTGTTGACATTGCCGTCTTTCCAACATTTCCAAGCACAGCGCTTGGCTACACCAAAATCGGAAAACAAATTAGTAATAAAGGTGGCATAGAAATCTTTTCGTTTTTAGGACACAAAGAAAAACCAAATTTTGACAAAGCAAAAAAATATATTCAGAGCAACAAATATCTTTGGCATGCAAGTTATTACATGTGGACTCCGCGAAAATTTTTAGAAGCATTTGAAAAATATTCACCGACTGATTATAAATTTATTCAAAAAATGATACATACAACGCGCGCGGACATTGTTGAAAAAGCGTTCAACAAAATAACCAAAAAATCGCTTGACTATGTTATCACAGAAAAAATAAAACCCAGCGAGGTTTTAATAATCAAAGGCGCTTTTGGCTGGAGCGACGTGGGCGCGTTTGATGTTTTATATGATGCGCAGCAAGCAACTGCTGACACAAACGGCAATGTGTGCCGTGCCAATTTTGTTGCCTTGGACAGCTCGCATTGTCTTGTTTATGGAAATAAGAAAAAAACAATCGCCGCGATTGGCGTTAATAATTTAGCAATTATTGATACCCCAGATGCACTTTTAGTTTGTCCATTGAATCGCGGCCAAGATGTAAAAAAGGTTGTTAAACAAATTAAAGAAAATAAAAAGTAAAAAATTATTTATGATGATGAAAGAGTTTTTTCTCGCGCTACCAATGTTCATTGAAAGCTTGCCCGAACAAGGCTATTTAATTATTTTGGTATTCTCCATTCTGGAAGCATTGGCGTTTGTCGGAGTTTTGATTCCCGGAACAATTATCGTAATTATCCTGGGATTTTTTTCATTTTTAAAATATTGGAATTTTGCAGCGGTATTTTTTCTAATCTTTGTTGGCGCTGTTATTGGCGACACATTCAGCTTTTGGCTTGGTAAAAAATATGGAATAAAAATTCTGACAAAGCTTGGCCAATACCGCCTTTACAAATTTTTGGGGCTGGATCTTGCCGCAAAGCTTTTGGGCAACAATGAACGAAAAAGCATTGTCATTGGCCGTTTAATTGGCCCGTCACGCGCATTCACACCATTTTTGGTTGGTTCGGTTGGCATGCGTTTTAGAAAATTTCTCAACGCTGATATTTTGAGTGTTTTTTTATGGTCAATTTTATATCTTGGAATTGGCGTAATGTTTGGTTCTTCAATGCCGTTAATTGAAAAATTGATAAACCATATTGAAGAATTATTTTTATTTTTTATTAGCATAATTTTCCTGTTTTCGTTTATCTCAAGACTGATATTCAAACGGCCGCTACATAAAGAAATACGGAAATCTGAAATTAGAAATTAGAAATTGGGGTTTATGTTTTTTAAAAAAAAGCCCGTAATAATTTTGCTAATAATAGTTATTACGTTGCTTATAATAACTTTAAAATTCAACATATCCCGCGACATTGGCGTTGCGCAAACTTTTGTAATTGAAAAAGGACAGGGATTGTCTGAAATCGCTCACAATCTGGTGCAGCAAAAAATCATCAACCACCAGTTTGGTTTTGAGTTTTACGCAATTATTACTGGCAACTACAAAACATTGTTGGCGGGCAAATTCTTTTTGCCGCAAAAAATCAGCATAAAAGATTTGGTAAAAATTCTAACGAACGAAAAATTCATGCAGCTTGAAACTGAAATAACAATTATTGAAGGCTGGGACAAAAATGAAATCGCAGATTATTTGGAGCAAAAACAATTGGTTGATAAAAAAACATTTTTAAAGGCAGCGGCTGATTTGGAAGGATTTTTATATCCTGACACATACAGAATTTATCAAGCAACAACCGCTGACGAAATCATCAAAAAAATGTTGGATAATTTCAACACCAAACTGACCGTTGATTTAAAAAATAAAATTGAACAGCAACATAAAACAACTTTACAAATTCTCACAATGGCCAGTATTATTGAAAAAGAAATGACAGGGCTAGAAAATCGCAAAATCGCCTCTGGGATTTTTTGGAAAAGAATTAAAGAGGGGCACCCATTACAATCTGACGCGACAATAAATTATATTACGCAAAAAGGCATGATTCAACCAAACTATGCTGACCTAGAAATTGAAAATCCGTACAATACTTACAAAAATTACGGCCTACCGCCTGGACCAATTTGCAATCCAAGCATTGAAGCAATCATTGCTGCGATTGAACCAACATCAACTCCGTATTATTATTTTTTAACGACAAAAGCGGGTACTGTGATTTTTAGCAAAACCTACGACGAACATTTGAAAAACAAACAAAAATATTTAAACTAGCAACCCTTAGCTTGCGAATAGCCGCGTGGTGCGATATAGTTAAAATATATGGAAAAAGATGAAATTTTAAGCTTGGCAGTTGAACTTTTACGAGAGGAAGAGGAATTTCTTGTGCCAATTTTAAAATTGCACAAATTGATTTTAGACGAAAAAGAAAATTGCGACTTAAACATTGAAGAATTGACAAAATTGCTAATCGCCGATGACAGATTTTACATTTTAGAAAGCCAAAGCACGCAAGAACCGTGGGAAGACGATGATGATGACAAAATGGAAGCACTTGGCTTTTACAAAGGACCGCGGGTTATGTTAGTGGAACGCAAACCAAGCAAAGAAGAACTGGCCGCAGCCATCAAAGAATCAATGCAACAAATGCTTTATGGCTTAAAACAAGCTTGCCACGCGAATCCTGAAGACACAGAGGAAACGGAATTTTTGCAAATTATGACAAAAGCAAAAGATTTGGAACGCAAATTTGACGATGCTTTTAAAAAAGATGACGGCGATAAATGACTTTGATATTTGATATTTGACATTTGTAATTTCATTTAGTATGGCGACCGATATTTTTGGATACGAAAAAGACAAGATTGATATTATCATGTTTAACATGGCAACGTTTTATGATTGGGACAGGGGAGTGGTTAATCGAAATTACAATGTGATGAATGAGCTGGCAAAAGATCCACGCGTAAATAAAATAATTGGTGTTGATTTTTTGCCGGTTAAACTAAGACAAGCAGCAGGACATTATTTTAAAAATCTTTTGCTGGAAATCAAAACTGCGGAAATGATTTATGGCGACCTTACAAGCGCGTGCTACCGCAAAACTGACAAAATCTACGCTTACACAACAATTGATTCAATTTTTTCTTTTAAAATCGTTGCGCGCGAACTGCGCAGGATAGAAAAAATTTTAAATTTGCGCAACATTGTTTTTTGGTCATACAATCCAATGTTTGTTGAATTTATTGGCCGACTAAATGAGCGGCTTTTTGTTTTTGATACTGTGGACAATTGGATAGAACATTCAATGTATCCAAAGTTGCTCTCACGAAAGCGTTTGCAAAAAAATTATAAAACAATCAGCGAAAAAGCAGATTTAATTTTCACTGTGTCAGAAGAATTGCTGGATTTTTATAAAGAAATGGGGCGACAAAAGGATATGACTTGGATACCAAATGGAGTTGATTTTGCACATTTTAATGATTCTGAAAAATTAGCACAAGAAAACGAACTGTCCAAAATGGATAAAAAAATAATCGGCTATCTTGGGACGATTGAAGACCGGTTGGATTTTAATTTGTTGGCTAAAATCGCAGATAACAATAAGGACAAAGTCCTGGTTTTGGCTGGGCCTGTTTGGCCATCTGTGAAAAGCAAAGTCGCAAAGCTCGCAAAGCGAGATAATGTTAAAATCATTGGCCGCGTCAAATATAATGATGCGCCAAGTTTTATCAGCCGATTTGACGCGGCCATTATTCCGCATAAATCAACGGATTTGGTAAAATCAATGAACCCAATGAAACTTTACGATTATCTTGCCTGCGGAAAACCGGTTATTACAACGTCTGTGCCGGGCGCTGAAATGTTTAAAGAACAAATTTATATTTCAAAAAATGATTCTGAATTTTTACAAAATATAGCGCGCGCGATGACCGAAAATTCTTTAGAAAAAGCGGCTGACCGCCGTGCGGCCGTACGGCCGCATTCATGGTCATCGCGCGTCTCCCAAATGACCGACCTCGTGTTTAAAAAATTGTCATCATGCTCTCCATAATCACAGTTTCATGGAACGTCAAAGAATTGGTCAAACGTATGATTGACTCAATTTTTTGTTTCACAACTAACATTGATTTTGAAATAATAGTTGTGGACAATGATTCAAAAGACGGAACAGTTGATTTGCTGCGACAACAATTCAAAGAACAAATAGTCGCTGGAAAATTGAAAATAATCGCAAATGATTTTAACGCCGGATTTTCAAAGGCAAACAATCAATGTCTGCAAATCGCAAAAGGCGATTTTATACTTTTCATGAATCCAGACATGGAACTTTTGGAAAACAGTTTTGAAAAATTGATTAATTTTATGAACGCGCGACAAGATGTTGATATCTGTACCTGCCGATTGTTATATGCTGACAAAACAATCCAGCCAAACATCAAAAACAACCCCACGCTTTTCAGCCAAATCCTGGTTTTGCTAAAACTTCACCACTTTTTCAAAAACCTGCCCGTCCTAAAAAGCTACTTTGCTACAAGCTTTGATTATTCCAAAGAACAACAAGTCCAGCAAATAATGGGCGCGTTTGTTTTTACAAAACGAGATGCAATAACAAAATTAAAAGGGTGGGCAGAACAATACTGGTTGCTGTGGGAGGACGTGGATTTGTGCAAACGCAGCCAGCAACTCAACATGAAAATCAAATTCACTCCGATAACCGAAATTGTTCATTACGAAGGCAAAAGTTTTGCTCAAACATTTGGCACCAAAAAACAAAAACGTTTTAATCGCGGAATGCTGATTTATTTTAAAAAATATCATTCAATTTTCACGTGGCTAACATTGATAATTCTGCAACCAATCAGCTTGCTGCTGACATTATTGACACAACTTTTCAAAATAAAACCGAGAACACAATCAAGAAATGTCAAAATCCAAATGTCAAATAACAAACAAAATCCAAATGACAAATGACAAAGCGCGGTTCGCTTTTGACATTTTGATTTATACATTGATTTAACATTTGTAATTTGATATTTGTAATTTCCTTTTATGTTTCGCATCACATTACTAATAATTCTCGCGCTGGAACTTTTGTCATACACTTTATTTTGGCTACCAATGGCAAAAGCAATTGCTTTAATAATTTTGGCAATATTGGTTTTTGTTTTGAGTTTAATCAACTTAAAATACGGAATTTGGGCAAGCATTATAGAATTGATAATCGGCTCAAAAGGATATTTATTGGCAGCGCAAATAGGCGATTTCACGCTCTCTTTACGCATGGCGATTTTTTGCGCGGTCATACTCGCGACATTGATCTATTTTTTGCGCTCATTTAAACGTTTTAAGCTGCTCAAAATGCTCGTAACGCCCCTGTGGATAACTTTTATCGTCATTTTATGCTGGGGCATTGGATTCGCGCTATGGCGCGGCAATACTTCGGGAATAATATTTAAAGATTTTAATGCTTATTTATATTTTCTATATTTGATCCCGTTCGCTTTGGTATTTAAAGAACAAAAACCGCTTACGGAATTTTGGACAGTTTTCGACGCGTCAATATTTGCCCTATGCGCAAAAACCCTGATTTTGCTTTTCACTTTTTCGCATTACATTAATTTCAACGAACTATACAAATGGGTGCGAAACACAGGCTGGGGCGAAATCACGCTCACGCCCGGGCTGATTCGCGTTTTCAGCCAATCACACATTTACGCGCTGATTGGATTTTTAATATTTTTCTTTTTATTGCTAAATAAAAAATACATATTTTCAAAACGAGCGTTGATTTGTTTGTGCATTTTGACATTGTCAACAACAATCATCAGTTTGTCGCGCTCGCTTTGGGCCGGATTAATCATTGGAATTGCTTGTTTGTTGTTTTACAACTTTAAAAAAGAAAAAAGTATATTACTCCTTGCTAAAAATTTAGGAATTCTGATTATTTTTGCAATTGTCAGTTTTGGCATTGCATGGTCTTTAATTAATTTTCCATATCCTAAAAAAATTCCAAGTGTTGATTTGTCTTTGTCAAAAAGAATTGATTTGCAAGAAGCAGCTGCACAAACCAGATGGGCAGAAATCAAACCCCTTGCTTTCGCAATCGCGCAGCATCCGATTGTTGGGTCTGGCTTTGGCACAACAATCAAATTCAGCACATTTGACCCGCGCATTCAGGACAAAACAAATTTTACAACCTATGCTTTTGAATGGGGGTATTTGGACATAATACTAAAAATAGGCCTTTTCGGCCTTTTGATTTATTTGTTAATTATCTTCAATGCTGCGAAAGCAATTTTCAGACAATCCCCGGAATTAATTATCGGACTCATTGGGCTTCTTGCCACACACATGTTCACTCCGTATATCAATCATCCGCTGGGAATAGGATACCTGATAATAATTATTAATTTCAAATATCAAATGTCAAATCAAATCCAAAGTTCAAATGACAAAATTTGATATTTAGATTTTGACATTGAATTGACATTTGGACTTTGTACTTTGAAATTTATTTTAACACGCTGCCAATAAAATTCTTATGTCCATTTACAAATGCCGCGATGGGCATTTTATTTTTTCCTTCAAGCTGAACCTCATCTAAGACAAGATAATCGCGCCCGGTTTTAACACAAATATCCTCGCCATTTCTAAACACTTCGCCTGTTTGTTTTTGGTCAATTTCTTCTGGCAAGACCCGTGCTTTGCTGATTACCAAACGCTTTTCATCAAAAAGACAAAATGCAGTTGGCCATGGAGTGAACGCGCGGATTTTATTGTTTATCATTTGCGCTGAATTAATCCAAGTGATGCAACCATCATCTTTATTAAGTGTTTTGCAAAAAGACGCTTTTGTCTCATCTTGAATTTTTAACACAACGTTGTCGCGAACATACTCGGGGATCACGGCAACCAACAAATCTGCGCCCAGTTTTGACAATTTATCATGCAAACTTCCGGCATCATCTTCTGGCAAAATGGCTGCGGTTTCCTGCGCCAAAATATCACCCGTATCAAGCCCCAAATCCATAAGAATAATACTCACACCGGTTTGTTTGTCGCCATTCAACAGCGCAGCTTGAATAGGGGATGCACCGCGATATTTTGACAAAAGCGATGGATGAACATTCAAACAGCCATGCTTTGGCAAATTAATAATTTCCCGCGGCAAAATTTTGCCATAAGCTGCCACAGCAATAATATCTGGCTGTAATTTATTCAATTCATGCAAAAATTCTTTGTTGTCTCTTAATTTTTCCGGTTGGAAAACAGGAATATTCAGACGCTGCGCCAATTGTTTAATGGCTGACGGTTGTAAAATAAAATCGCGGCCAAATGGTTTGTCTGGCTGCGTGATTACGGCCGCGACATTAAATTCAATCGCCAATTTTTCCAGAATCGGCGCAGCGAACTCTGGCGTGCCCATGAAAACAATTTTAATTGATTTGTTGTCCATGTTTATTTATCAATTATTAAAATTCCGTCCAAATGATCTATTTCATGTTGCAAAACCCGCGCGAAAAGACCGCTTGCTTTTATTTCCTGTTTATCTGCATTCATATC